>DATFVZ010000124.1:0-13621 GCA_035259785.1 Gemmatimonadales bacterium | reverse complement strand
AGGGGTTGGCCCATTGCCGAGCGGCTTGGACAGTGTTGTAGAGCAACATCGTGATCGTCATCGGGCCCACTCCACCGGGCACCGGAGTGATGGCCGACGCGACCTGCTTCGCCTCCTCAAACTTGACGTCACCGACCAGGCGATAGCCCTGCTTGCGCGTTGGGTCGTCCACGCGATTGACGCCGACGTCGATGACGACGGCTCCGGGCTTGATCATGTCGCCCGTCACGAACTCGGGCTTGCCGATCGCGACAATGAGAATGTCGGCCTGTCGAGTGTGTTGTTCGATGTTCCGGGTCCGTGAATGACACACAGTTACGGTGGCGTTGCCGCCGGGAGCGTCGTGCAACAGCAGCGCCGCCATCGGCCGGCCCACGATGTTCGAGCGGCCGACCACAACTGCATGGGCGCCTTTCGTCTCGACGCCGGTGCGAATCAGCAGCTGCTGCACACCGTACGGCGTCGCCGGACGGAAGCCGGTCGGATCTCCCACCGCGACCTTGCCCACGTTTTCTGGATGGAAGCCGTCCACATCCTTGAGCGGATCGACGCGGTGTAACGCGCGATTCGTGTCGATCTGCTTCGGCAACGGCAGCTGCACGAGGATGCCATGAATCTTGTGATTGACGTTGAGGCGCTCGAGCAGCCCCATCAGGTCTGCTTCCGTCGTGTCCTTGGGAAGCTTGATCGTCTCGTGATACAGCCCCGCCTCATCGCAGGCCTTGCCTTTCATTCTGACATAGACCTGCGACGCCGGATTGTCGCCCACCAACACGACCGCCAGCCCGGGCGTGATCCCGGCCTTCCTGAGCGCGGCAATTTCTCCCGCCAGCTCGGCCCGCATTTCGCCGCCGATCGCATTCCCGTCGATCAACCGGGAGCCCTCCGCGGCTTGCGCCCCGAGGCTCGACGCTCTCGGATCAGCGTGCAACGCCCACCGCCCGTGTCTCGCGGATAACCACGACCTTAATCTGCCCCGGATACTGCAATTCGCGCTCAATTTTTCGCGCGATTTCGTCGGTCAGCCTGGTGGCGCCGGTGTCGTCCACGGTATCCGGAGTCACGACGACGCGAACCTCGCGGCCGGCCTGGATGGCAAACACCTTCTCCACGCCCTGGAACTCAGATGCCAGTTTCTCGAGCTGCGTAAGCCGCTTCACATACGTCTCGAAGGCCTCGCGTCGAGCACCCGGCCGGGAACCGGACACGGCGTCGGCCGCCTGGACAATCACGCTGATGGGTGATTCGTGCGGCACATCGTCGTGATGCGCGGCAATGCAGTTGATCACGATCGCGTTCTCGCCGTACTTCGTCGCCATCTCGATCCCGAGCTGGACATGGGTGCCGTCATGCTCGTGCGTGAGGACCTTGCCGACGTCGTGCAGCAGCGCGCCGCGCTTGGCCAGGTTGACGTCCAGCTTCAGCTCCGCCGCCATGATACCCGCCAACCAGGCGACTTCCTTGGAGTGCTCGAGGATGTTCTGGCCGTAGGATGTGCGGTACTTCATGCGGCCCACGAGCTTGACCAGCTCGGCGTGCATGCCGCGAATGCCGATGTCGTAAACGGCCTGCTCGCCGGCTTCGACTATCCCTGCGTCGATATCCGCCTTTGCCTTCTTGACTATTTCTTCGATCCGCCCGGGATGAATGCGGCCATCGGCGATGAGACGTTCGAGCGCGAGCCGGCCGACCTCGCGGCGCACCGGCTCGAAGCACGACACGACGACGGTGTCGGGCGTGTCGTCGATGATCACGTCCACACCGGTCGCAGCCTCAAAAGCACGGATGTTCCGCCCCTCGCGTCCGATGATCCGCCCTTTCATTTCATCCGACGGCAGCACCACGGCCGACACGCTTGACTCCGCTGTCTGCTCGGCGGCCATGCGCTGGATGGCGAGCGCAATAATTTTCTTGGCCTCGCGGTCGGCGTTTTTCTTCGCCTGCTCGGTGATGTTACGCACGAGCGCCGCCGCTTCGTCGCGCGCTTCGTTCTCGAGCCGGCTGATCAGCTCAACCCTGGCGTCGTGCGCGGTCAGCCCCGCGACGTGCTCGAGGCGAGCGCCGATCTCCTGCTCGCGCTTGTTCAGCTGCTTGGTGCGCTCCTGCAACTGTTGCTCGAAACGCCGCAGGTCCTGTTCGCGATGGTCGACACCGGCGAGTTTCTGATCGAGGCTTTTGTGGAGATTTTCGCGCACGGCCATGAGCTCTTCCTTGGCCGCCAGCACGAGACGTTGGCTCTGATCGGTGGCGCGCTTCTCGACGCGCCGGCCCCACACGTAGAAGACCAATGCCGCGACGAGCACGCCGCTGAGCACGGCCGCGATGATGCTCCCCAACTCTGCCATTGGATCTATCTCCAACCCTCACGGGCAACTGCCCCGTGAGCGGCTAATTGTCAGCCGGCGCTTAGAGCTTTCCGCTTGGCCGGCGGTAACATCTTTGCGAGATCGTCGGCAACGGCCGCTAGGCGCGCCGCCACTTCCCGCTCCGTTTGTTTCGCCAGAAACAGCTCGTTCGTGATGTCCAGCGCCGCGAGGATCGCGGCTTTATGCGTTTCGACCAACGGGCCCTGACTCAGCACTTTCTTGAGGGCCTGGTCGACATAGGCAGCCACTTCGCGTGTGTACTCCGGCGTGAGATCGGAGCGCACGGTGTACTCCTCGCCCCCAATCATGACGCGGACCGCGTGTTTCTTCGCGATCACTTCGGCACGCCTCCCCCGCTGCCCCCGCTGCCCCCGCCGTTGTCACGCGCCTGCTCCTCCAAAAATGTCAACCGCTGCATCAGATCCTGCACTCGCATGCGCGCGCCTTCCACCTTCTGGCGCAACGCCTTGTTCTCCGAGTCGAGCTCGGTGTTTTTCACCGGGCTGCCGCGGGACTTCAGCTCCGCCTCGGCCTTCTGCGCGCGCGAACGCCAGCCCGCAAGCTCCTCCGCCACGTCGCGCAGTATGCTTTCGAGCTGATCGATCGATTCGCGTACATCAGGCCGATCTCCGGCGTACATTCAGTTGCACCTCCAGCGCTGCCAGCATCCGGCTGAGCAGCGCATCAACCTCCCGATCGGTGAGCGTCCGGGTCCCCTCGGGGTCGCGGAACGTGCAGCGCCACGTGACGCCGCGTGTACCCTCGGGCAGACCGGGACCGCGGTACTCATCCAACACTTCCAGCCGCTCGAGGAGCGCTTCTCCCTCGCGGCGCAACACGTCTTTGACGGCAACTGTGGTGACGCCCGCCGGGAGCACGAGTGACAAATCGCGCACGAGCGCCGGCTGCGTCGGCAACGGCTGATACCGGACCGCCGCCGGATCTCCCCCGGCGATCCTCACCTCAAGCCCGTAAAGCGGCGCTCCCCACTTGGGAGAATCCGCTTCGAGGGGCGTCGCCGAGCCCCACACCACATCTGCATCGCTCGCGGTCGCGATCCACCCCGTTCCATTTAGAGCAGGCTGGACCGTGCAGAAGGGGGCCGCGACCCCAACAGCTAACTCAAAGTGGTGCTTTAAGTCCCATATGTCCATATCAGGTAATTTCGCACGCGACGCCGCAGCCCAATGCGTCGGGTGCCGGGCACCCGTAAGTACAATCGCAAGGCTCAATTCCTCCGTTGGGCGCCCGCCAGTTCCCTTCCTGAAAGTTGTGCCTATCTCGAACAGCCGCACGTCTCGATTCCCGACGCTCCAGTTGTACTCCACACGGCGCACCAAGCCCGGCAGCAGGCGGCTGCGCAGGTGAGCCTCTTCGGCTGAGAGCGGGTTCTTGACCGGCACCGCGTCCGGGCTGTCGGCCGGACCAAGCGGCAGGGTGCGAGCTTCCAGCAGCCCGCTGCCGCCCCGAACGAGATGCTCGCGGATCTGACGCAGCGTCGTCTCGGACGGCGCCTCGGGCACAGTGCCGGGTCGGTAGGACCGGAGCTCGTCAGGGAACGTGTCGTAGCCGCGGAGCCGGGCGACTTCTTCGATGAGATCGACTTCGCGTGTGACGTCAGGGCGCCACCCCGGGACCTGGACCGCGAGCCGATCATCCTTGGGTGCCGCGACGAAGCCCACTGCCGAGAGGAGCTGCTCAATTTCTTTTCGCGGCACTGCGACACCTAGAAGATGGCTGACGCGCTCCGGACGTAGAAATACCGAGCGGGGCTTTTGCGGCTCGGGCCAGAGATCGACGGGAGGCTCTCGCACCTCACCGCCGGCGATCGCCTTGATGAGATCGATTGCTCGCGCCAGCGCGTCGGGCATGGCCAGCATGTCGATGCCACGCTCGAAGCGATAACTCGACTCGCTGGAGATGCCGAGGGTGCGCCGGGAGCGACGAATCCGCGTCGGCTGGAAGAAGGCGGCTTCAAGCACGACGTCGGTAGTGCTCTCGGTAACTCCGGATTCCGCGCTCCCCATGACTCCGGCAACGATCTGCGGCCGCTCCGCGTCGCAGATGACCGTCATCTCGGGGCTCAACGACCTTTCGACGCCGTCCAACGTAACGATTTTTTCGGACGGTCTTGCTCGACGCACCACAACAGCCGGCCCGCGCAGCTTCGCGAGGTCGAAGGCATGGAGCGGCTGATTGATCTCGAACAAGATGTAGTTCGTCGCGTCTACGATGTTGTTGATGGAGCGTTGGCCGACGGCTTGGAGACGCGCGGCGAGCCAGGCGGGACTTGGTCGCACCGTTACGCCGCGGATCACCGCAATCATATAGCGCGGTGCGCCCTCGGGATCTTCGAGGCGGACCTGGACGCCATCCACGTCGGCACGAGTGGCAGGAGTGGCACGAGTGGCACGAGCATCGTGCCGACCTGCCGACGTGCCGTCGTGTATTTCCGGCAGTTTCACCGTCGCCCCAAGACTCACCGCAAGTTCTCGAGCGACCCCCTTGTGACAAAGCAGATCAGGACGATTAGCAGATACGTCGATGATCACTTGTTCGTCGGCGATAGGAATCGCTTCGAGGAACGGCGTGCCCGGCGGTGCATCGGTGTTGAGCTCGAGTATGCCCGCATGATCGACTCCCAGGCCGAGCTCTTTGGCGGAGCAGAGCATCCCGTTGGACTCGACCCCCCGGATCTTGCGGCGGTCGAGTTTCAGCCCACCTGGCAGCACCGCGCCCACCGGCGCGAACGGATAGGACTTCCCTGCCTGTACGTTCGGGGCGCCGCAGACCACTTCGACTGGCGCGCCGCCCCCGGCATCGACCTGGCAGAGCGATAGGCGGTCGGCGTTCGGGTGCTGCTTCACATCGAGCACGCGCGCGATCAAGACGTCGCGCAGGTCCTGATGGATCGGCACGACGGCGTCGACGGGCGCGACCTGGCCGGCGAGCCGGTTGGCGAGGTCCTGGCCATCCAGGCTGTGCTGGAGGAGTGCCTCCAACCAGCGACGGGAGACTATCATGGGGCCTGGGGACTCGGGCCTGGGGCCGGGGGTCCTGCGAACTGCTCGAGAAAGCGAACATCGGAGTCGAAGAACAACCGAATATCCGGGATCCCATGCCGCAGCATCGCAATGCGCTCAGGTCCCATCCCCCAAGCGAAGCCGGTGTATTTCTCGCTGTCCACCTTGCAGTTGTCGAGCACCGCGGGGTGGACCATGCCGGAGCCGAGGATTTCCATCCAGCCGCTCTGCTTGCACGCCGGGCAGCCTGACCCGCCGCAGATCTGGCACTGCACATCCATCTCGGCCGACGGCTCAGTGAACGGGAAATACGAGGGCCGAAAGCGCACCTTTGTCGTGGAAGAGAAGAACCGGCGGGCCCACAGCGCGAGGGTCGCCTTGAAATCGACAAAGCTGATTCCCTCGTCGACGGCAAACCCCTCGATCTGCTCGAAGACGGGCGAGTGCGAGGCGTCGAACGGATCGCGGCGATAGCAGCGGCCCGGAACAACGATGCGAATCGGCGGCGGATAGGTTTCGAGCGTGCGTATTTGCACCGGCGACGTGTGGGTGCGGAGCAGCACGTCGCCACCCAGATAGAAGCTGTCCTGCGCGTCGAGCGCGGGATGGTCTTTGGGGAAGTTCAGCGCGTAAAAGTTGTATCGCTCCGTCTCGGCTTCGGGGCCGGTGACCCGACTGAAGCCAAGCTCGCCAAAGATCTGGCAGATCTCGTCCACGACCTGTGTGACGATATGCACCCCGCCCTGCCACTGGGCCCTGCCGGGCATCGTGAGATCGACGCCACTCCCGCTGAGTGCGGTCGCGGAGCGCTTGAGATCGCGCTCGCGTTCGTCGATGGCGCGCTCAAACTCTCGCTTGAGTGCGTTCGCAGTTCCACCGACGCGCTTGCGCTCTTCGGGGGGAAGTCCGGGGAGTGCTTTGAGGATTTCGGTGAGGACGCCGGCTTTGCGTCCCAGGAACTCGGTCTTGAGCTCCTGAAGCTGGCGTTCATCCGCCTGCGGAACCTCGTTCAGACGCTCCCGCAGCGTATCTAGGGCTGCAAGGAGGTCGCTCATGACTAGAGGGCTTTCTTCGCGACCTCCGCCAGCTGTTCAAACGCCGCCGGATCCCGGACCGCGAGATCGGCGAGGACTTTGCGATTGATCTCGACGCCCGCCTTGCGAAGGCCGTTCATCAACCGGCTGTACGAGAGTGCATGGAGGCGCGCAGCCGCGTTGATGCGCGTGATCCACAAGCGCCGGAACTCGATCTTCTTGGCGCGCCGGTCGCGATAGGCGTACTTCGCCGCCCGCTCCGTGGCCTCTTTCGCGGCCTTCCATAGTTTGCTGCGCCCACCCCAGTACCCCTTGGCGAGCTTCATCACCTTATTCTTGCGCTTCAGGCGCGCAACGTTGCTTTTGACGCGAGGCATAAGCTCTCCTTACGACTGCAACAGGCGCTTGAGGCGACGCTCGGCATGCGACACCAGCGTGGCCTTCCGCAGGTGGCGCTTCCGCTTGGGATGCTTCGAGGTCAGGATGTGGCGCTTGTAGGCTCTGTAGCGGCGCAGCTTACCTGTGCCAGTGAGCCTGATGCGTTTTCTGAGTGCTCTCTTTGATTTTTGCTTAGGCATTATTTGGGTGCCAGAACCATCGACATGTTCCGGCCCTCGAGTTTTGGTTCCTGTTCGATCTTCCCAATGTCCTTCAGCTCCTGCGCGACCCGATCGAGCACCTCCCGGCCCAGCTCGATGTGCGCCATCTGCCGGCCGCGGTACATCATTGTGACCTTGACCTTGTTGCCGTCCGCCAAGAACTCGCGGGCGTGCCGAGTCTTGAAGTCGAAGTCATGATCGTCGATGCCGGGACGGTACTTCACCTCTTTTAGGTGAATGACGTGCTGCTTTTTCTTCGCCGCGCGTGCCGCCTTGGCCTGCTCGAACTTGAACTTCCCGTAGTCCATGATCTTGACCACGGGGGGCCGGGCGAGGGGCGCGACTTCTACCAGATCGAGGCCCCGTTCATGCGCGGCGGCCAGTGCTTCATCGATACTCAGCACACCCAGCTGGTCGCCATTGTCTGCGATCACGCGCACCGGACTGATGCGGATCTGCCGATTGACGCGTGTACGCGGTGCTTTGCTGTTGTTATCGGGCGGTGGCAGCTGAGCAGTCTCCTTTACTAGAGTACAAAAGCGGACCCGGGGAACCCCAAGATCCGCAATTCCTCACCGACACGGTGAGGTCTCGAGAACCCTGAAGCACTCAATGAGAGGCGTACGGGTGGGGCAAACAGCCCACTTACCATATTGTGGACGGCAAATTAGTGAAGCGCCACAGCGTTCACAAGCCCGACGCCCTTCCCGTCCTTCCCCAACCGCCCGCTCACAACCCCCGGGTCATGCTCGAACACCAAGAGCCACTCTTCGGCCTCCGCGCGCTGATAGAGCCGGCGGCGCGTATCGAGCGTGACGAGCGGCTGCACGTCGTAGCCCATGATCCAGGGAAGCGGGAGGTGGGCCGACGTGGGCACGAGGTCGGCGAGGAAGCAGGCGTGCTCGCCCGCGCTCGTGATGAGCACCGACTGGTGGTAGGGCACGTGGCCGGGCGTCGGGATGCCGCGAATGCCGGGCAGGATCTCTGTCTCACCGTCGATCAGCTGAAACGGAACGCCCTGGAAATTGTGGGGGAGATAGCTCCCCGCTGTCCGTTCGTTGGTGTTTCGCGCGAAGTCGAGCTCGCCCCTCTGCACGACGTAGCGGGCCTTGGGGAATGCCAGGCTGACCTTGCCGCCGCCGTCGGCGTAGGTGTCGCCGCCGGCGTGGTCAAAGTGCAGGTGCGTGTTGATCACCCACTTCACCTCGTCGGGCGCGTAGCCGACCTCACGGAGCGCATCTTCGAGCTTGGTGCGACCCCCCTGGCCGGCGTTATCGACGCCGTAGATGTCGCGGAACTTCTCGTTTTCCTTGTTGCCGAGACCGGTATCGATGAGGACGAGGCCGTCGTCGTGCTCGACGAGCAAACAGCGCAGCGCGAGCGTGATTCGGTTGCGCTCGTCGGGGAGCGCACGACGCTCCCAGAGCACCTTGGGGACGACGCCGAACATCGCTCCGCCATCCAAGCGCTGCGTGCCACCTTCGAGGGCATGGCAGGTTAGGCGACCCACTCGGAAGGTGGTGTGGGTCATGAACGTGCGGCGTTACTGCGTGGGGCGTGCGGCGCAGACACCTCCGATACCACGCCGCACGCATCACGCCGCACGGTTTCCAAGTCCGCCAGGCACACCGCCCCGTTCCCTTGCGCGAGCTTTATCAGCTTCGCGAGGCATTTCGCCGCAGCGATAGCGTCGGGTGTCGCGCGATGCCGCCCCTCGATTTCGATACCGAAATGGCAGCTCACGGTATCCAGGTTTCGGCGGGGCAAGTCCGGGAGGAGTTTGCGGGCGAGGCGCACAGTGCAGACCTGAGGACCCTGCAACAGCAGCCCCCGCGCGCGCTCGATCTCGGTCGAGACAAACGCCCAATCGAAGCGGGCGTTGTGAGCGACAAACACGCAGCCTTCGAGCGCGGCGAGCAGACGATCGACGATCGCCTCGAATGGCGGCGCGTGCCGGATCATCCGAGCATCGATACCGGTCAACCCGGCAACGAATTGCGGGATCGGGATGCCCGGATCGATGAGGGAATGGAACGCGACCGTGCCGTCGAGTCTGACGACCGCGATTTCCATGATCCGGTCGCCGCGGAACGCACGAACGCCGGTGGTTTCGACGTCGACCACGGCGAAGTTACAGCTCTCGAGCACCGGACTCGCCTCCGGCGTCTCGTCCGAGACCATCCAGCGGCCGTCCGGAGTCCGTCCAAAGCGTGTGTCAGCAGCGAGCAGGGTCGCGGCGATGCGATCGGCGGTATGACGGTTGGCCTGCTGGATCCCCAGGACGTCGCGCACGATGGCCAGGCTCCCAGCGGGGCCGCCGTGCAGGAACGCGAGCGCGCGGGCGGATAGAGAAGAAGAAGGAAGAGCCTGGAGTCCGATCAGAGGTCGTCTCGCCGCAGCGGAAGGGTCATGCAGCGGGGGCCTCCCCCGCCGCGTACCAACTCGCTGCCCTCGATCGAAATGACCGCCCGTTCGTTGTCTTCCAGCGTTTCGTCACCGGTCAGGAGGTTCACGGCCGGAATCACCCGAAATCCCCCATTCTCCAGCTCACCTAGTGTGGCATCGTTGCGATCGTAGCTCAAGACAACGCCAGGCCTGACGGCGAATGAGTTGCAGGCCGAGGCCCACTGCTCACGCTCCTGGACCGTGCGCTGGTTGCCACCGCAGAAAATCGGCTCGAGCGGATGATCGACGGCCTGCATCGCGGCAAAGAAGTTGGGCATCTCTTTGACGCCCTTGGAGCGCTTTTTCCGGTGCAGGACGGCGAGTCGCTCCGGGCCCACGAAATGGGGCGGATAGACGACGCACAGCTCGCGGTCCACTTGCGTGAAGATCATGTCGAGGTGAATCGCCGTTTTTTCAGCGGGCAATACCACGATAATGACGTCCGACACGCCGCAGTGCTGGAAGACGAGATCGCACAGCAGATCGAGGGCGGCCGGGCTCGAGCGCTCGCTAAAGCCGAGGACCAGGAGGTCGGGGCGAACGGGATGGACGTCGCCACCCTCGAGCGTGTAGTTCAGGCGCTTCTCTTCCGAGCCATCGTACAGAATGCCTGCATTCTCAAATTTGGTGTCGTAGCTGAACAGCGCCTTGATCAGCAGCTCCTCGGTCCAGCGCACGCCGTGGCGCATCGAGCCGATGATCGAGTGCTCACCGATCACAATGCCGATGTCGCGGGTGAAGAACAGATTGGGCAGCGGCGGCAACGCATAGGCGACTTCGTTCAACGCTCGCGCGATGGGGCCGCCTTCCTCCAGCGCACCCTCCACCATCAACGCAACGAATTCTTCCGACGACAGCGCCGCGAGCTGCTTGGCGAGCGCATCGGACGGAACCACTTCAAGCGCACGGGTGGTGATGAACTCGCGTACCTCCGGACGCCCGGCGATGTCTGCCAGCGAGTCGCGCACTTCGTGTACTTCCGCGAAGCGCTCCAACACCGCGACCAGTCGACTGTGCTCGCTCTGCGCGATCTCCAAGTCGATGATGTCGTCGTAGAGATAGTCTTCGCGCGTACCCGGTGTGACGGCGACGAGCTCTTTGCCGGGGGTATGGACCAGGACGGACCGAAGCGCACCGATTTCAGATGTGACGTGGACCCGGGGCATGGGCTGGAAAGCTAACGATTGGCGAGCGAGTAGCTGAGAGTCTCCAGTTCCAGCGCCATGTTGACAGTCTTGACTTCTACATCGGAGGGCACGTTCAACGGGACGGGCGCGAAGTTGAGAATTGCCTTCACACCGCTGCGCACCAGCCGGTCGACGACGTGCTGCGCGGACTCCGCGGGCGTCGCCACGATGGCAATGTCGCTCGGATCTTTTTTGAGATCGGTCTCGAGGTATTTCACGTCCCGCACGACGAGTCCATTCCAGCGCGAGCCGATCTTGCGCGCGTCTTGGTCGTAGATCGCCGTGATGTCAAAGCCGCGCTGTTTGAAACCTTGATATTGCACCAGCGCGCCACCCATCCGCCCTGCCCCCACCAGCACGACGCGATAGCCGCGTTCGAGTCCCAGGATGTCTCGAATGCGGCGCGCCAGCTCGGGGACGGAGTAACCCAGTCCCCGCTTGCCGAAGGAGCCGAAGAACGAGAGGTCTTTGCGAACCTGGGCGGAGGTGGTGCCGCCGAGGCGTGCCAGCTCCCCCGAGGAGATCGTCGGGGTCTTGGCCTGTTCGAGGAATCGGAGGTAGACAGACAGCCGGCGGACGGTGCTGTCGGAGATCTTCCGCATTGTGAACTATTTCACAATGGGGGACCTCGACGCAAGAGCCGTCCCACCTTCTCCATCTCCCTTCTCCTTAATCTTCCCGCTCCTTGCTCGTTGCTACTTGCTCGTTGCTCCTTGCTCCCTGTTAGGGTCTCACCCTGATCTCGATCCCGATCGCGCCGGCGGTGAGGCTCGTCCACGTCGCCCCAATCGATGGGATGTTCTTCGCCCACTGCGCCTGGAGATCGCCCGTCGTGCTCTCACCTGACGGCACCTCGGTGATCTCCGTGAACCCGAGTCCCGGCGTCACCGCAATGGCGTTCTTGGCCACCCCGAACACCCCGAACGCCACGTTGTTGGGGTGATCGAAGGCGTTCAGCGCGATCGTCAGGCCGTTCACCGACGTGCCGGTCTCCGCGCGGGTCTGCCACACGGCCCCGGCCCCGTTTAGTCCGCCCACGTCCACCGAGTCCCATTGCGACACGATCCACTGGATGTTGGACAGGCCCATGGCCGACGTGATCGTCAGCGTCCCGCTCCCCGGCGCCGCGTTCAGCGCTCGAAAGATCGTGAGGCGTCGGCTCGGCGTGGCGCCGTCGAACGTGACCGTACTGACCACGTCCCACGTGGCCATCCCCCCGCCCGAAAGCGTCGGGATCGGGGGCGTCCCCGATCCGCTGCGTTCCAGCACGGCGACCGTGATGAGCGCGTTGGCGCCGGGGGCAAACGCAGCCGTCGAGTAGGTCGTTTGGTTGGCCGCGTTGTTGCCTGCCGTGAGCAGCGTGTGCACGATCGTGGCCGGCGGCACTTCCGTCACGATCGCCTTGACCGCATCCGACCCAGTCCCGCCGTGCTTGTCCGTCACCGTCACGGTGGCGGTATACTGCCCCGCCGCCGCATAGGCATGCGTCACCGAGATCGCAACGGCGCCCTGAGTCGCGCTGCTGCCGTTGTCGGTCGTACCGTCGCCCCAGTCAATCACGTACGTCCATGGCCCATCGTTCAGCCCGGGGTCGCTGATCCCCGCCTGGAGGTTGAAGGGTTGCCCTAGCCCGACGGCAACATCCGGCCCGGCGTTCACCGTCGGTGCGACGTTGACAATCGTTGCGGTAGTCGTGGCCGGGGCGCTCTGCCCACCCAGCGCATCGGTCACCACGAGCGTCACCGTGTAAACGCCAGCGTCGGCGTACGTGTGGCTGGGCTGGGCGCCCGTACCGATGGTCCCGTCGCCGAAGTCCCAGGCGTAAGTCAGGGGCGTGTCGTTTTCGGGGTCGCTCGACGCGCGTCCGTCGAACGTGACCGACCCCTCGGATTGGTACGGCCCGCCGGGCTGCGCCGTGGGCAGCTGGTTGACCGGCGGTGGCCGCGGGCCAACGCACGTCCCTGTGCCGGCGTCCATGAACGTCTGCCCGGCGATCGACACAAACCGCCAGTCATAGGAGCCACTCCGTAGCTTGAGCTCGAGCACACCCCATGTGCTGTTGTTCCGCACTTCGACATTCGATTCCGGCGCACCATTAAACTGGTACAGGCTCCGACCGCCCGTGCCTACCGTGATCTGCCGAAGGCCCGTGAAGTCAGGTGCCCCTCTCGGTGTCTGCGCCGCGTACCGCTGATAGCTGTGATCGTGGCCGTTGACGATGAGGTCGACCCCGCCGATCCACAACGCTTCCCAGAAAGGTTGAATGCTGGGGTTCGTGGTTCGCCCTTGCGAATTGGTCCAGAGCGGATGGTGCCAGATCGCCATCTGGCACTGCTTCGTGCTCGCCGCCAGATCCGCCACCAGCCACTGTACCTGCGGCGACGCGGCGTCCCTCGCGATGTTGCTGTTCAACACCACCACGTGCCAGTCGCCGAGGTCGAAGCTGTAATAGCCCTTGGTGGGGTCGCCCGCCGCCGCCCCGAAATAGCCGTAGTAACCGGTCGCGTTGTTGGTGTTGTAGTCGTGATTGCCAGGCACGGGGTACGTGCGCGCCTTGTGGCGCCCCCACGTAGGGTTATAGCAGTTGTTGAATTCGGCCGTGGTGCCGTTCGAGTACACGTTGTCGCCTGCGGTAAACACCGGGTCACCCGGATACCCGTCGAGCAGCTGGGCGGTATTCTCGTCGTTGACACTGCCGCAATCCGCGATGTCACCCGCGCCGACCAGAAGCGCATAGTCGCTCACCGTCACGCTCGCCGTTCCCACTTGTCCCTCGCTCGTGGCGGTAATCGTGGCGGATCCTTGAGCCACACCCTTGACCAGACCGCTTCCCGTCACCGTCGCACGTCCAGGATCGTTGCTGGCCCACGTCACGACGCGACCGGTCAAGGGATTGCCGTTCGCGTCTCGCAGCGTCGCTGTGAACTGCCGGGTCGACCCCAAGTTCACGCTCGCGGTGGGGGGATC
>DATFVZ010000123.1:0-47190 GCA_035259785.1 Gemmatimonadales bacterium | reverse complement strand
GTTTTCATGCCGAACAGATCCGTCAGAGCGTGCGAGTACTTGGCGGTAAACTGCTGGTATCGCGCACCGAAGTAGACCTCCAGCGTGTTGTAGCCGTCGCCGGGGTCGATGTTGTAGCGCGCGCCGGGATACCAGTAGTACTGCGTTCCGATATCCAGTCCGAGCTTCCCATAGGTCCGACGGTATCCACCGTACACGTCCAACTCGAGCGATCCACCATTCAGAAACTGGTTGCCGCTCACGTTCGAGCCCCAGGTGCCGGCATACGCCCCGATCGCCGATGCGTACTCGGCACCTCCTTGCAGAGCGGGCTGATTGTAGGTCTGCGATAGGCCGCGGAATCGGTAGTCACCCACGAACGTGACGTTGCCCGATGTCGGCGGCGCTTGCGGCGACTGCGCCGCCGGCATGAGCATAGCAACGACGCTCGCAAGGACTAACCCCGAGCCCGTCATACAGCGGGCTCCGGGGCGGCTGTCGGCTCCACGACAAACGACTCGACAACCACGCTGCCACCGAGCGCTCCCCCAGGGCCCGCGAGGCTTCCCAGATCCGTCCCCAAATACGCCTCTTCGCCGTGCTGGCTCAGGTCGAGTCCCGCAGTCTCATCGGGCAAGTCCGCCCGCGCCCCGATCGTCACCTGCACCAGCGAGAGGATGCCCAGCGTGCCCAGGCCTGCAAACGCGACCGTGGTCACGACAGCGAGGAGCTGCACGCCGATTTGGGCAGCATTCCCCGCAAGCAATCCGTCTCCACCGGCGGGATTCATGAGCTTGGTGGCGAATACGCCCGTCAACAGGGCGCCCGTGACTCCCGCGATCCCATGGCAGGAAAACACATCGAGCGCGTCATCGAGCTTGGTCCGCGAGCGAATCTGAATCGCCGTGTAACTGATGCCGGCCGCCAGCACGCCGATGAGGAGGCCAGCCATTGGGGTTACGTATCCGGCCGCCGGCGTGATGCCGACGAGACCGACCACGAGGCCGGTCGCGGCGCCTACGGCCGTGATCTTGCCGGTGCGCGTCAGGTCGAGCGCCGCCCAGGTGACCAGGGCAGCAGCGGCGGCGGTGTTCGTATTTACGAACGCCAGAGCTGCGAGGCCATTCGCGGCGAGTGCCGAGCCGGCGTTGAAGCCGAACCAGCCAAACCAGAGCAGACCGGCACCGAGCAGCACGAGCGGGACGTTGTGCGGCGCGATCGGGACGCGACGGTAGTCCCGCCGAGGCCCAAGGAACCATGCGGCCACCAAAGCCGACACGCCGGCGCTGATGTGGACGACGGTTCCGCCCGCGAAGTCCAGCGCCCCGCGCTTCAGCAACCAGCCGCCGGAGCCCCACACCCAGTGTGCCAACGGGTCATAGATCAGCGTCGCCCACAGCACGAGGAAGACGACGTATCCCCGGAAGCGCATGCGCTCCACGATCGCACCGGAGATCAGTGCGGGCGTAATGATCGCGAACATTCCTTGGAACATCGCGTGGGCCTGGATGGGAATCGTCGCCGAATACATCGGATTCGGGTCGAGCCCGACGTTACTCAGTCCGAACCACGAGAACCCACCCAGCAACGCGTTGCCGGGCGCGAACGCAATCGAATACCCGAACAACATCCACTGTACGCCGATCACGCCGAGAGCGACCACACTCATCATCATCGTATTCAGGGCGTTTTTAGGACGCACCAGGCCACCGTAGAAGAATGCGAGACCTACGGTCATCAGGAGTACGAGCGCGCTCGAGACGAGAACCCAACTAGTATCGCCGGCGGAAACAGTGGCTTGCGTCACGCGACACCTCCCATACCAGCGGCGTTAATGGCCGCGCGTTGGACCGCGTCGGCATTGACGGCGGTCAGAGCGGCGTTGTCCACCTCACCCGTGCGGATTCGAATCACACGCTCGATCGGCTGTATGAAGATCTTGCCGTCGCCCACCTCGCCCGTGCGCGCCGCGGAGAGAATCGCTTTCACGCAGGGCTCGACGAATGGCTCGGAACAGACCATTTCGATCTTGACCTTCTCGTGGAACTCCATGACGAGACCCGTGCCGCGATACTGCTCGAACCGCTCGTGCTCACCGCCATGTCCGCTGACTCGGCTCAGCGTGATGCCGGTGATGCCCGCGCGAAACAGCGCCGCTTTGACTTCGGGGACACGGTCGGGACGCACGATGGTCGTAATGAGCTTCATGCACGGCTCCCAGTCGATTGGAGGTGGACGGGTTCGGTCACCGCCACAGGCGGTGCGACCTTGCGAAACAGCGGGCGGTACGCTTCCCATTGCGCCAGGATCAGGCGCGCACGCGCGCTGGCGGTCTTCTGGAAGTGCTGCTGGATCAACTTCCTCAGCGCGCGCTCATCCATCGTGTTGAGACTGGTCACCGCCACCATATCGAGGTTGCAGTGGGACTCGAGCGTCCCGCGCTCGTCGAGCACGTAAGCGATGCCGTTCGACATCCCTGCCGCCAGATTCCGGCCGACCGGGCCAAGGACGACCACGATGCCGCCCGTCATGTACTCGCAGCAGTGGTCGCCCGCGCCTTCGATCACGGCCACGGCGCCGGAATTCCGCACGGCAAACCGGTCGCCGGCCGCGCCCGCCGCGAACAAACGTCCCGACGTCGCGCCATAGAGCGCGGTGTTGCCGAGCAGTACGTGCGAACCCCGCGCGTACGCCGCCCCCCGGAACGGCCGGATGACGATCTCGCCTCCGCTCAGCCCCTTGCCGACGTGGTCGTTGGCTTCGCCCTCCAAGTGGAGATGCATCTGAGGCAGCGTGAATGCGCCGAAGCTCTGCCCGGCGCTGCCGCGGAAACGGAGCCGCAGCGGCGCTGCTGGACCGGTACCGCCGTGCGCACGCGCCAGGTCGCCCGCAATGCGAGCCCCAACCGTGAGGTGGTGATTGCCGATCGTGAACACCCGTGGTGCTGTCGCGGCACTGTGCGCGAGAATCTCTGCATCGAGCGACACGATGCCGGGCCGCGTATTTCGGGCGGCCGTGCGGCGCCGCGGCGTGGTGGGGTCCACTGGGGCACCGAGCACTCCCGAAAGGTCCAGCAACTGTGCGCGGGGCGTTTCCGCGCGCTCGATCTGCTCGAGCAGTTCCACCCGCCCGATGATCTCGTCCATCCGCCGCGCGCCCAATGACGCGAGAACTTCCCGGACCTGCTCGGCGACGAACGTGAAGTAGGCGATGACCTGCTCCGGCGTTCCCTTGAACTTGGCGCGGAGGTCGGGACGCTGGGTCGCGATTCCCGTCGGGCAACTGTTGAGGTGGCATTGGCGGGCCATGGCGCAGCCCAGCGCGACGACCGTCGCCGTGCCGAATCCGTAGGCCTCCGCGCCGAGGAGCGCCGCGATGACGACGTCGCGGCCCGTGCGCAACCCGCCATCCGTCCGCACCTCGATGCGCTCGCGCAGCTTGTTGCGCATCAGAATCGCCTGCGTCTCCGCGAGACCGAGCTCCCACGGGGACCCGGCATGCTTGATCGACGACAAGGGCGACGCGCCGGTCCCGCCGTTGTGGCCGGAGATGAGCACGTAGTCGGCGTACGCCTTGGCGACGCCCGCGGCCACCGTGCCGACGCCGGCTTCAGCGACGAGCTTGACCCCGACGCGCGCCTGCGGATTTACCTGTTTGAGATCGTGGATGAGCTGCGCCAAATCCTCGATCGAATAGATGTCGTGATGCGGCGGTGGCGAGATGAGCGGAATGCCGACGACGGCGTGCCGCAACCGCGCGATCAGGTCGGTCACCTTATGGCCGGGCAGTTGACCGCCTTCGCCGGGCTTCGAGCCCTGGGCGATCTTAATCTCCAGCTCGTCGGCGCGAACGAGGTACGCGGTGGTAACCCCGAAGCGGCCGGACGCGACCTGCTTGATCCGGTTGTCGGCGCGATCGCCGTCCGCGCGCGCAACGTACGTGCCCGGGTCTTCGCCACCCTCGCCCGAGTTCGACCGCGCGTGCATCCGATTCATCGCGATGGCAAGCGTTGCGTGCGCCTCGGGTGATAACGCGCCGAGCGACATCGCGCTGGAGATGAAGCGGCGCCGAATTTCTTCGGCAGGCTCGACTTCGTCGAGCGGGACCGGCGTCTGCTCGCGGAAATCGAGCAGGTCACGGGGGCCCGCGGGCGCGCGGCCGCGCACGCCGTCTGCAAAGCCGCTGTATTCGCCGTGCTGCAGTGCACGCACCACGGTTGGTGACCACCCGTGGTCCTCGCCGTCGCGTCGATAGCGGATCCGGCCGTGGTCGGGAAGAACACCGGCGCCGCGATGACGCTGCAACACATCCTCGGCGATCTCCGTGAACCCAACTCCGCCGATCACCGACGCCGTGCCGGTGAAGCAGCGGTCGATCACGTCCGGGCCGAGGCCGATTGCCTCGAAGATCTGGGCACCTGCGTACGACTGCAGTGTCGAGATACCCATCTTCGAGAGAATCTTGAGCAGACCTTTTTCAGCGGCGCTGCGGTACTTCTCCGCGGACGACTCCTGGTCCCGAAGACCTTGCAGCGCGAGCCAGGCGTGCACGACCTCGGCCCCATACCCGAAAAGCGCCGCGAAGTGGTGCACGTCCCAAGCATCACCGGCCTCGGCCACCAGCCCCACGCGGATGCGTTGTCGAGCCTGGACCAGTGCCTGGTGCACAGCCCCGACGGCGAGGAGCATAGGAATCGGCGCACGGGCCTTATCGGCGTCGCGATCGCTAATGATCAGGATCGTGGCTCCGCGCCGCACTGCGGTCACCGCGTCGAGAGTGAGCGTGAGCAAGGCGCGGGACAACTCCTCAGGTCCCGCGGCGGCTTCCCACACGGCGCTGAGCGTCACGACCTCCCCGGCTGATCCTGCCGCGCGCCGTAACGCCGCCATCTCCTCGTCGAGAAGCAGCGGATGCTCGATGCGCAGCAGCGTACGCCCGCCTGGGCGGTGCGCGAGCAGCGAGCCGCGCCGCCCCAGATACATGACGAGCGACATCACCAGCTCCTCGCGGAGTGGGTCAATCGCGGGATTGGTTACCTGCGCGAATCGTTGCCGCAGGTAGGCGTAGGCGCTTTGTGGCAAGCGGGACAACGGTGCAATCGGGGTGTCGTCACCCATGCTCCAAATGGCGTCTTGACCGGCGGTCGCCATGGGGTTGATGACGTAGCGCAGGTCTTCATGGCTGTACCCGAACGCGTGCTGACGTGCTGTCAGCTCGTCGGCCGGCAACACCGGGCCAAGCGCCGAGACGTCGGTCGGGAGCTGTTTGATTTGGCGCGCCGTCCAGCGGCGATACGGGAGCCGCTGCGCGACTTCCATCTTGGCGTCGGCACTTCGCAGGACGACGTTGCGCAGGGTGTCCACGACGAGCAGCTCGCCGGGACCAAGGCGGCCCGACTCCACAACGTGGGCGGGGTCCAAGTCGACGATACCGACTTCGGACCCGGCAACCACGACGTTGTCGCGGGTCATCTTGTAGCGGCAGGGTCGCAGACCGTTCCGGTCCAGCGCCGAGCCGGCGATCACACCGTCGCTGAACGCGAGGGCTGCGGGTCCATCCCACGGCTCCATCAGGCCCGCGTGGTACTCGTAGAAGCTCCGGAGCGCGGGGTTCATGTCGGGAATGCGCTCCCACGCTTCCGGCAGCAGCATCATGAGCGCGTGTACCGGATCCCGCCCCGAACGCACCAGCAGCTCGAACACGTTGTCGAGGCTCGTCGAATCGCTGCCGTCTTCCCAGATCACAGGCTTCAGCAGCTCGACGTCTCGCTCCCAGACGGGCGCCGCGAGCGCCGGTTCGCGGGCTCGCATCGCGTTGCGGTTACCCCACAAGGTGTTGATCTCGCCGTTATGCGCGAGCAGTCGGAACGGCTGGGCGAGCGGCCAGCTCGGCAGCGTGTTCGTGGAATAGCGCTGGTGGAAAACCGCGATGCCGGTTTCAAACAATGGGGACCGCAGGTCCGCGAAGAATCCCGGCAGCTCGGTGCCGACAAGCAGCGCCTTGTAGACGACGGTACGGCACGAGAGCGAGCAGACGAAAAGCCGCAGATCCGCCTGCGCCGCTTTTCGCTCGATGAGCCGGCGAGCCAGGTACAGCCGCCGCTCCCAGGCCTGGGAGTTCGCGGGACCTCGTGGCGGGCCAACGAATAACTGCCGGATTGCCGGCTGGCTCTCGGCTGCGAGAGGGCCGAGCACGCTGGAATCCGTGGGCACCACGCGCCATCCCAGGACCGACATCCCCAGGCTGACCAGGACGCCCTCGATCATGTCGACGGCAGTGTCGTGCGCCGGTCCCGGCGCCGGCAGGAAGAACATGCCCAAGGCGACTCGCTCGGCGGGGCCGACCCCGAGCAGGCGATGGGGGATCTGGGTCAGAACGCCGGCGCCATCGCCGGACTTGTCGTTCGAGGCGGCGCCGCGATGTGCGAGACGCGCGACGGCTGTGAGCGCCATCGCGAGGATGTCGCCGGAACGGACACCGTCGGCCCGGGCGACGAAGCCCACACCGCACGCGTCGCGCTCGCGCCAGGGATCGAGTCCCTGAAAACGAAGAGCCCGCTCTCTTTCGGGAGCGGGCTGGGTTGGTTCAGGTCTTGGTGGCACTATCGCGCCCCGCCGCTCCCTATTGAAGGTGTGTGCGTATTAATCGGCAGCAGGAGCATCGTATGATTATGCATGCGCGAACATAAATATACGGGCGAGTTCGAAACGTGCAAGTGGGAGAAGACCCGGGGTGAAATGGAGGGGGGCGCAGCACGCCGTGGACCTGTCGTCCCATGTGTTGCAAACTCTCGGCGCTCGCACGCGTTTACTAGACATCGTTCGGTACCGCATCAGTCTCGGCTCGGTCACGTCCGGGCGACACTTCATCCCACCAAGATCGGCTCCAGCGGTTGGCTGTAACGGTAGGTCTTGCCCGCATAGTTCCGTAACACGACTTCCCTATCCGTGAGTTTCACGACGTACTCCGGCAGTAGCGGAATCTTCCCGCCGCCTCCGGGGGCATCGATGACGAAGTGCGGCACGGCGAGCCCCGACGTCCAACCTCGCAACGCCTTGATGATCTCCAAACCCTTTTCCACCGTGGTGCGGAAGTGCTCAGCACCCGCCACCTGGTCGCACATATAGATGTAGTAGGGCCGCACTCGCGCCACGAGCAATCGCTGCATGAGCAGCTTCATGACCTCCGGATCGTCATTGACGCCCTTGAGCAGCACGGTCTGGCAGCCCAGCGGGATGCCGGCGTCCGCGAGCATGCCCAGCGCGGTGACCGCGGCCGGTGTCAGCTCCGCCGGATGATTGAAATGCGTGTTGATGTAGAGCGGATGGTACTTCTTGAGTATGCCGCACAGCTCCGGGGTGATACGCTCGGGGAGGTGGCACGGTACCCGGCTGCCGATGCGCAGCACCTCGAGGTGAGGAATCGCGCGCAGCCGCTTGCAGATCTCGTCGATGCGCCGGTCGGAGAGGAGCAGGGGATCGCCACCCGACATGATCACGTCGCGAATCTCGGGATGCTCGCCGAGATAGCGGAATGCCGACTCGAGCTGCGCCAGCGGGATCTTCTCGGGATCGCCGACTTTCCGCCGTCGAGTGCAGAAGCGGCAATACGCCGCGCAGACGGGCGAGACGAGAAAGAGGGCGCGGTCGGGGTACCGATGCGTGATGTTGGGTACCGGCGAGTTCGCGTCCTCTTCGAGCGAGTCCACCAGCCCATCGTGCACCTCCAACTCTTGCACGGTGGGCACGTACTGCCGCCAGATTGGATCTCCGGGCGATTGGATCAAATCAACCATCGCCGGGGATATGCGGAATTCGAAATTCTCGGCGGCCTGCCGGAGCCGGTCGATCTCGCCGACGTGCTCCGGGCCGAACCGTTGGGCCAGCGCCTCTAGTGAGACAATGCTCCGTTTACGGAGCAGCTCCTGCCAAGTCTCCATCCGTCAGATCCTTGGTATAGATCACCAGGTCGTCCCCCGGCGCGTAGTACCCCGGGATTGTCGCGGCCCTGGTGTAGCCGCGTGTTTCGTAGAATCGGCGCGTAGGTGCGTAATCGGCACGCGAGCTGGTTTCGACCACCACGAGGTGTGCGCCGTGCGCCGAGAGTCTCGACTCGACCTCTTGCAGCAGCTGTGTGCCGACTCCAGCACCCTGCCTGTGGTGGTCCACCACGATCCAGTAGAGATCGTGGGTTCCTTCGGTCCCAGGAGTCGGACCCCAGCAAGCGTATCCCACGAGCTGATCGCCATCGAACGCGCCGACGAAGCGGTAATCGTCGTCGCCGTTCAGGGACTCATCGAGCAACTCGACGGCGGTCGCGACCTCCTCCTCCCGGAAGAGACCGGTGTCCCGCGTCAGCCGCTCAAGCCGTGCGCGGTGCGCGTGCCCGACGGGGCGCAGCGAGCAGCTCACGCGCGGCCTTCGTACCCTGTGCTTCGCGCAACGCCACCTCGGCGATACGCCGAATCAGCTCGGGATAATCCCATCCTGCCGCCTTCGCCATCCGCGACAGTCCCGCAGCGTCGGTCAAGTCGGGATTGGGATTGACCTCGAGGATCCACGGTTTGCCCGCCACGTCCACGCGGATGTCCACTCGCCCGTAACTCTTGCCCTGCATCGTGCGCCAGGCGGTTTCGGCGAGACGACCGAGTCGATCGGCAAAGCGCTGTGAGATCTGCGCGGGGCAGACGGGCCGGCTCCCGAGATCCTCGGGCGATCCCACGTGCCACTTGGCGGCGTAGGTCAGGATGGGCCACGTGCCTTCCGGCATGGTGCTGAAGTCGATCTCGGCGACCGGCAAGATGCGGTCGCCGACGATGCCGACGTTGAATTCACGGCCGGCGATGTACTGCTGCACCAGCACCTCGTCGAACTGCTCCGTCATCGCGGCGATCCGCGCCTTGAGCGTCTTTCGATCGCTGACGACCGATTGGCGGTCGAGTCCCGCGCTTGCGTCTTCAGCGGCCGGCTTGACGATGGCGGGGAGCGGGAAATCGTCGTCGATCCGGCCCTGTGCGATCGTCCAGCGCGGTACCGGTAAGCCGGCCCGCTCGAGGAGAGTATTCGCGACTGCCTTTCGCCGGCACGCGGCCGTCGTCCACGGTCCGGCGCCGGTAAACGGGATGCCGGCCAGCTCGAGCGTGCTGATCACATGGTCTTCCCAGTGCGCCACGCCCCGCACGCCTTCGCAGAGATTGAAAACGAGATCGGCCCGGCGGCAGGCGTTGAACCACCGCATGTCGTGCCGGACCGGAACACGCCGAACGTGATGGCCAAGCAAACCGAAGATGGCCGCGATGTCGTCGACGGCTTCCATCACGCCCGCGATGTCTTCGGCGGTCCAGTCATCGGCGCCGGGATCGTAGAGGACGACGACCTTCATGCGGAGAGTGCGGCCGGTTTGTGCAGGGGCGCACTATGCTGCGCCTCTACGAGCGTTCCCACCTCCCGACCCGTTATGCGTCGCCACGCGATCCGCAGCACTTCCTGGATAAGCTCGTCGTAGTCGTACCCGGCCACGCGTGCGGCTTTGGGGAAGCAGGAGTTCATGGCGGGATCAGGAATAATGCCCGGCAGCGGGTTCAGCTCGACGATGTTCGGGACGCCGAACCGATCCACCCGCACGTCGATCCGGCACCAGTCGCGGCATCCGAGCGCCCGGTAGGCATCGAGCGCGACTCGCTGGGTCTCCCGGCAGAGCGAATCGGAGACGCTGGTTGGCGGGCACTGGAAGATCGCGAGCGGGTGCTCGGGGGTGTCCCAAACCCATTTCGCTTCGTAGCCGTACACCGGCGTCGCGCCTCGAGGCAGCGTATCGAAATCGAAAGCGACAATGGGAAGACAACGCACGTCACCGTTATTGCCGAGGATCGCGACCGTGAACTCCGGGCCCGGTAGGTACGTCTCGACGAGGACCGGCTGGTCGTAGCGTTCTAAGAGGAAGAGCACGCGCTCCGCGAGCTGTGCGGGGCTGTCGCATAAGTTATTGACGAATATGCCCTTGCCAGATCCCTCCGCGACCGGTTTGACGAACAACGGAAACGGGAGCGGCAAGCGCTCGAGCTCGGCCACGCGCTCGATCACCCGGAAAGGCGCGGTCGGCACGCCCCGGTAGGCGAGAATCTCCTTGGTCCGTCCTTTGTGCAGCGTGAGCGCGAGCGTGAGTGGGTCCGAGCCTGTGTACGGAATGTTGAGATACTCGCACAGCGCGGGGACATGTGCCTCGCGGCAGGGACCGTGCAGGCCCTCGGCGATGTTGAACACGATGTCGGGATGCGCGAGCGAAAGTTTTTGCGGGAAGAATTCATCGGCTTCGAGGCGAACGACGTTACCGAAGAGACTCAGAGCCTGCTCGACCGCGTCGATGGTTGACGGATCGTCCCATTCAGCATAGGCATCGGACGAGGCATCACCGTCCGGTTTCTCGTTGTATGCGAGTCCTATTCGCATTCTCAAATCAAGATGTGAAATGATCTATCGATGCGCAAGGCTCTTTGCGCGTCGGGAAAAATTTTGGTGTCAGACCTTGTGGTAGAGAACGCGCGCGGCTTCCTGTCTGTCGTCGGCCGAGTAGATCTCGAAGTCCGAGAACAATGCGCCCGCTTCTTTTTGCAAAGCCTGCAGTACCGCGACGGCCATCCGCCGAATTTCTAATTCCGCACCCTCGCCACAGCGCAGCTCGAGCATCGTCCGCCAGGCGCGCGCGTTCCCCGACACGACGATTTTCACTTCCGTGGCATTGGGCAGCACGCTGCGAGCTGCTTCGCGCGCCATTTTGCGACGATGCACCTTGTCCGCTACCCATTCGTACCGATGCATCAACCCTTCGACTGCCCGAACGTACGCGGCCTGCGCGTCGGTGACCTGGCGCTGCCATTCCGCTTCGAGCTTCGCGTCGCCAAGAATCGCGGGCGGCATGACGAACGCCGCGTGCGACTCGTCCACGTAGCGCTGTGAGATCTGCGAGTAGCCGAACCCGGCGCGGTGACGGACGAGCTCGTGTGAGCAGGAGCGCGAGATTCCCTCGATCAGCAGCACGTAGACCGCGTGCTCCAGCACGGAGCCGTGGCCCTGCTTCTTGATGTTCTCGAGATACTCCGCCGTGCTCCGATTCACGGGATTGCTCTGGCTCATGTAGCAGAGCCGGCCGGCAAACTCCGCCAGCCGCTCGCCGTCGCTCGCTTCTCCCCGCCACTTGACGGGCAGATGCTCGGGCTCGAGGAACTGCGGGCGAGCGATCAGGGTGATGCGGGGGGAGCGGAAAACTTCCACCGGCGCTAGTTCGTCAACTCGAGTTTCGGTATAGCCCATCCGGCGTTGCGCTCCACGTCGCGAAGTCTGGTGGCAATGTCGTCGGGGATCGGCGCTGCGCCATCGCCCACCTTCAGCGCGGCAAGCGGCGACCAATCGGTCGCGGGAATGATAACACCGGGGTTCAAGATGGTCAGTGGGTCGTACGCGCGCTTCACGTCGTGAAACAACGCCATCACCTCACGGCCGTAAAAACGTTCCAACACTCCCGCGCGCAGCCGGCCCACACCGTGCTCGCCCGACGGCACGCCACCGAGGCGGAGGAGCAGTTCGGTGACGTCGTCGAACAACCGGCGGAGCGCATCGCGCCAGGATGGTCGCGTGATATCGGGCAACGCATTCACGTGAACGTGACCATCGCCCGCATGCCCGAAAATCGCCACCGGGATTCCGTGTCGCGTCGAAGCGTCGCGCAGCCCCGTCACGTACTCACCCAACTGCTCGAGCGGTACACAGCCATCCTCTATTACCTGCAGAGAACGCTGGGACGAGGGGAGACGCGCGAGTGAAGGGGAAGCGAGGCGGCGTACCTGCCACAGCTGGTCCAATCCTTTCCGATCCACCGCGGTTTCGACATGCGCCAGAGACTGCTTGAGACCACGCACCGCGTCGCCGACGACCCCGCGCGCCGCGGTGGCCGTCTCGCGCTCGAACTCGGCGATCAGCAGACATGCAGTCCGGGGCGCGTCGGGGATGAACCGCAGCAGCGTGTCGTCGAGCAACTCCAGGGCGGACGGTTGCAGTGACACGAGGAAGGGGATGGCGTCCGCCATCGCGCCCAGGTCGGCGAAACCGAGCACGGCGCCTGCGGTATGTGGTGGGATGGGGTCCAGGCGCCACCGGACGGCGGTCACGATCGCGAGAGTCCCCTCGGAGCCAACAAGAACGTCGATCTCATCGCCGGATTCGGTAAACCGATCGAGCGCGTAGCCGGACGAGTTCTTGCGAGTCTTTGGGAAACGCTCAGCGATGAGCCGTCTGCTATCTGCAGTCAGCGTAAAGCGTTTCTCGTTTCCCGTTTCCCGTTGCACCGTCCGCACTGATCCATCGGCTTCTACGATCTCCAGTCCCTCCACCCACCTCCTGACGCTCCCGTACCGTACCGTGCGGGGGCCGGCGGCGTTCGTAGCGACCATGCCCCCGCAAGTCGCAAACAGTCCGGAAGATGGATCTGGGGGAAGGCGGAGCCCGTAAGGCTTTGCGGCTTCGTTGACTTGCGCCCACGTCACCGAGGCGCCGACGCGCGCAACGCGTTTCTCGTGGTCCACCGCCAAGTCGGTGAACCCCCTGCTCATGTCGACGATCGCGGCAGGCCCGACATTGCCGCCCGCCATCCCGCTGCCGGCACCTCGCGGAATCAGTGCCGTGCGACGCTCGGCCGCGCGCTGGACGAGCGCGACGACGTCTGCCGTGTCTTGGGGAATCGCGACCGCATCAGGTATGATGCGATACACTCCGGCGCCTTCTGCATAGGCGGCCCGGATACGCGGATCAGTTAGAAACACACTTCAAACTTGACACGCGTGAACGACAACGTGAAGCTTCGGTCCTCACATGGCTCGCGCTCAGCTCATCCACATCGAAGTCGATAGACGACTCGGCCATGAATGGGACGAGTGGAATGGGCGTCCCCTCCCGCGCGGAGGCGATTTCTCCGCGCCACCGGGCCTGTTCTTCCGATTTGCGGCGCTGACCGTCGCGGTCGGCGCTGGCGCCGTTGCCCTTCTTCTTTATCTCATCGGACCCAGGCTCCGCACGCTCTGGGCACCACTCCCAGTGATCCAGTGGATGGCGCTCGGGGCGCTTGCAGGATTGTTCTGGGCGTATCTGGCGGTCCTGGCAGCGTCCTACTACAGCGGCAGAAACCTTCTGCCCGAGCGGCTGATGGAGCGCGGGCTGTACCTGAAGCTCATGAACTATACATCCCTGCTCGCGCGCGCGTTTGGAAAGCGCGACTGGGTCGAGCACGCGGCGATCGATGTCTACAACACCCTCGCCGAGCGGCGCGGCCGCAAGGTGGGAAAGGGCGAACTACTCGTCTTGATACCACGCTGCCTCTCAAAGCAGTCGCTGGACGGCGTCCTGGAGATCGCGGGTCGCTACGACGTCCCGGTCTTCGTCGCGACGCGGGGGCAGCTCGCGCGCCGCGTCATTCGCGAGCGCCGGCCCCGCGCCGTCGTTGCCGTCGCCTGCGAGCGGGACATGATGACCGGCCTGCGCGACGTCGCGGGGAAACTCCCAGTCCTCGGTCTTACCATGCAGCTCCCCAACGGTCCGTGCCGCGACGCGTCGATCGACCTGAGTCAGATGGAAAAGTGGGTCCAGGGTCTGGTCAACGGCCAAGTCGCCCGTCAGTAAGTCGTCACCCCCAGCTGTTCCCGTAACGCAGCGAGCAGTCGCGCTGCCTGGAGTTGTCCAGGTGATCCGGCAGGAGCGCTCAGCTCCAGATCGCGCGCCGTCCGCGAAGGATCGTCGATGGGGCGATAAACAGCTTCGATGGTGACGCGGGCCTTGCCCGGCACGTCGGGGTCAGCCCAGAGTCGGACGCGGTAGGTGCCCGCAAAGTCTTTCGTCTCGAGCCACGCGTCGCGCGCGTGTACGAACCTGACTGGAATGCTGTCAGCCGAGAGAAGTCGCGCCGCGGTCTGCGCGACTGCCGCGGGAGTAGCGTTGATCACGACGTGCAGCGCTTCCGGGAGCGGCGCGAACGGGGGACGCGTCGTCGTGGGCGAGCAGGCGGCGAACAACAGCACTGAGAGTGCGGCGTGCGGCGTGCGGCGCAGAAAGGTGAGTGTCATGACGAATGAGCTCTCAATGTCACGCCGCACGCTACACCCCGCACGTCGCACTAGTGTTTGTGCGGGGGCGTGCCGGGTGGATGGGTGTGGGTGGCTTTCGCCGTATCGCCAGGCATCCGGGGGTGGGCGCTGTCCGCAACGGCTCCCCCAACCATCGGCTCGTCATGCTCTTCATGCTCTTCGCCGGGAGCGTGCACATGACCAGCCGTGCGGTTCTGGATTTCCGTCTGGAGTGTCGGTGTGGAAATGCCGGCGGCATGCTCGAACATCAGCCTTCCACCGAGGATGCCGGTCCACACGAGTCCCAGAAGGCCGATGACGCTCAGAAACCGCGTAGTCGCCAGTTCTTGAGTGGGCAACTGGAACCGCCGTAGCATTTTCCAGATAAGCACGACTGAAAACACACTCAACGTCAGCAACGCAATCTTCTCGTGCTTCTCCATCAACTCGTGAATCGCCGTGCCATGCTCCAGCGATCCCTCCGCGAGCTTCCCGGCGAACGCGGCGGCCCAGCCGCCGATGACACCGGCCCAGAGTGTCCAGATGCCGGCCCAGGCGAGCGACTCGCGTTTGCGCGCCGCGGCGACCAGATCGAACAGCACCGCCACGGCGAGAAGTGCGGCGGGGAAGTCGTTGAGGAGGGCGTGCCAGCGAGCAGCATCGTAACCGAACATTAGATCCCCAGGTTGTTTACGACGGGTGGATTGGCGGAATAGTCGTAGAACCCCTTGCCGTTCTTCCTTCCGTACATCCCCGCCAGGACCATCCGCTTGAGGAGCGGCGGCGGTGCATAACGCGGTTCGCGGTACTCCTTAAACATGATCTCGGCGATGTGATGCGTGGTGTCGAGTCCCACGAAATCGAGCAGGGTGAGCGGCCCCATCGGATAGCCGCACCCAAGCTGCATGGCCTTGTCGATGTCGGGCACGCTGCCGACCCCACGCTCCACCGCGCGAATCGCGTCGAGCAGATATGGGACGAGCAGGAGATTGACAATGAAACCGGAATTGTCTTTCGCGGCCACCGGCTCCTTGCGGAGCGCCGTTGCGAACGCGAACGCGCGCTTGAACGTCGCCTCTGAGGTCGTCACGGTTCGCACCACTTCCACCAACGCCATCAGAGGCACCGGGTTGAAGAAGTGCAGCCCGACGAACCGGTCGGGACGTTTGGTCGCCGCCGCCATCTCCGCGATCGTGAGGCTCGAGGTGTTGGAGGCGAAGATCGTGCCCGCGCCGCACAGACCGTCGAGCTCCTTGAACAGGGCGTTCTTCAGCGCGAGGTCTTCGGTGATCGCTTCGATCACGATGTCCACGGGCTTCAGGTCCGCAACGCTCGTCGTGTAGGTGAGCCGCTGGAGCGTGGCATCGCGATCCCCGGCCGGGAGCTTGCCTTTCTCCACGAATCTCGCGAGCGATTTCTCGATCCCGGCGCGGCCGCGGTCGAGCAGCTCTTTTGAGACGTCGCGCACGATGGTTTCGTAGCCGGCGGTCGCCGCAACCTGCGCGATGCCGCTTCCCATCAAGCCGCATCCGAGCACTCCGACTCGTCTGATATCGGTCATTTGTCCCTAGGCGTCGGTGGTTTTCCCTAGGCCCCCGGGCCCCAGGCCCTAGCCCCTAGTCTTCGGTTTGGGATTCTCGAAAACCTTGCGAACTTCTTCCGCGATCTTGACGAAGGGCAGCGAGGCCGGGGATCCCCGAACGTCACCGCGTTCCAGCCGGTCGAGCACCTGCTCGAGACCAATTTGGATTCGCTCGTTCGCACCGCGGTGTGTGCGGGTGATCATCGCGCCTCCCAGCGTCAGCCCGACCCCGGGGGCCAACATCAGAATTTGGGCGAGCGCGAGCGGCGGGGCGATGAGCGCGGTTGCACCCGTGAGTCCCCAACCAAACATCGCCATCACTGTGGCGCCGGTGATGCGGTTTCTGCGTTGCTGGCTGACGTCGGCTTCCAGCCGAACCAGGCAGAAGCCGGGCTCCAGCTGCACGACCTGTGA
The DNA here is from genome assembly GCA_035259785.1 of Gemmatimonadales bacterium. Taxonomy (GTDB): domain Bacteria; phylum Gemmatimonadota; class Gemmatimonadetes; order Gemmatimonadales; family GWC2-71-9; genus 20CM-2-65-7. Next base: position 31,108 of record DATFVZ010000123.1, on the reverse strand, counting down.
CCTGATCTCCGCGGCGCTCGCGAGTGAGTAGCGACGCCGTCCCGACAGCGCGCGCTGAATCGAGGCGAACGCGCCCGCTTTGGCTTCCCACGACGTGCGGTCGGTGTACTGCCGCTTTGGTTGGAGCAGCTCTTCCTCCGTCATCCAGCGACTCAGCGAGCGCTCGACCGCGGCCCGGTCACCGGGAACGACGCGATGCGCCGCGACTGAACGGGGGCCGGTAAGCCACGCCCAGGTACCGGCCGCCGACTCCGACGTTCCGGTGCGGGTCTGTTCCTCGAGCATGGCCTGGCGGAGGTAACCCTCGGGGATCCCGACCTCCTTGCCGAGCGCCAGCACCTCCTGATTGGTGAGCCCCTCACCGATCTCCTGCGATCCCGCCTGCAGCTCGGCTGCGCGACGCACGATCCGCTCGAGAGCCTTGCGATCAATCAGCTCGCTCACGTCTTGGCCTTCGACTTGCGCGGAGGCTCGGGCACGCGCTCACCCGAGGTCTGCGCCGGCAGCGCGCGACTAGAGTTGTCGCTCGCGCCTGCGGCTTTCGCCGCGCCTTCGATAAATCCCCGGAACAGATCGATCGGGATGGGGAAAATGGTAGTCGAGTTGTTCTCCGATGCGATCTCGTTCACCGTCTGGAGATACCGCAGCTGAATCGCTGCCGGCTCGGAGCCGATAATGTGCGCGGCCTGGGCCAGCTTTTCGGACGCCTGCAGCTCGCCCTCGGCGTTGATGATTTTGGCGCGGCGCTCGCGCTCGGCCTCCGCCTGCCGCGCCATCGCCCGCTTCATCTCGGGCGGCAGGTCGACATCCTTGACTTCGACCGCTGACACTTCGATGCCCCAATCCTCCGTGCGTGTGTCGATGATCTGGCGAAGAATCGCGTTGATCTTGTCCCGGTTGGCCAGCAGCTCGTCCATCTCGGTTTCGCCGAGTACCGAGCGGAGTGTGGTCTGGGCGAGCTGGCTCGTGGCGTAGAGGTAGTTCTCGACCGCGACGACCGCCTTGTCGGGCGTTTTCACACGCATGTACAACACCGCGTTCACCTTGATCGAGATATTGTCCCGCGTGATCACGTCCTGCGGCGGGATGTCGATCGCCATGACCCGCAACGACACCTTCTGCATCTTGGCGAGCAGCGGCGGCAGAAAGATCAGCCCTGGCCCCTTGGTCGGCCGCAGATGCCCGAGCAGGAAGTACACGCCGCGCTCGTACTCGCGGAGCACGCGGAGCCCCGCGAACAAATAAAGGCCGATGACCCCGATGGCTGTGACGAGAATATCGGTCATAACACTTCGACGATGACCGCCGCCCCTTGCCCACCTCCGATGCACGCCGAGCCGAGGCCAAAGCGCTTCTTCTCCCGGCGCAGCGCGTGGAGCAGATGGATCGTGATGCGCGTCCCGCTCGCCGCCAGCGGGTGACCGATGGCGATCGCGCCGCCGCACGCATTCGTTCGTGAACGATCGAGGCCCAGCTCCCGCTCGACCGCGAGGTATTGCGGCGCGAACGCTTCGTTCACTTCAACGAGATCCATTTGTTCGAGTTTCATCTTCGCTTTCTCGAGCGCTTTGCGCGCGGCCGGCGCCGGACCGATGCCCATGTGCTTCGGCTCGACGCCCGCGACGGCCCACGCGACCAGTCTGCCGAGCGGCTTCAGGCCCCGTGCTTTGGCATAGTCTTCACTCGCCAGCACGGTCGCCGCCCCGCCGTCGGAAATGCCCGAAGCATTGCCGGCCGTGACGAGGCCATCTTTTTTGAAGTAGGGCTTCAGCGTGCTCAGGATCTCGAGCGTCGTTTCCGGCCGCATGTGCTCGTCGGCGCGAAACTCGACGTCCTTTCCTTTCACCTTGACCGTGACCGGGACGACTTCTTCCTGGAACGCGCACGCGTCCCACGCCTGCTTGGCGCGCTGTTGTGACGCGACCGCGACCTCATCGACTTCTTTGCGCGTGAGCTTGTACTTCTCGGCCAGGCTCTCTGCGGTCTCCGCCATCGAGAGACCGCACTGGGGATCTTTCAGCGCCTCCCACAACAGATCCTCGAGCGGTGCCGGCCCGAGTCGCAGGCCCCAGCGCGCGCCCCGCACCACATGTGGCGCCTGGCTCATCGATTCCGCCCCGCCGGCGAGGACTGCATCGGCCTCGCCGAGCAGGATGAGTTGAGCGCCTTGCGTGATTGCCTCGAAGCCCGAGCCGCAGAGGCGGTTCACGGTGACCGCGGGAGTTTCGATGGGCAAACCGGACTTGAGTCCCACGTGCCGGGCCATGTAGATGGCGTCTGCTGAAGTCTGGAGTGCGTTGCCGAAAACGACGTGGCCGATGTCGCTCGCCGGAACGCCGGAACGCTGAATGGCATGACGGGAGGCTGCCGCTCCCAAGTCGATGGCCGACAAGTCCTTCAAAGAGCCGCCGAACGCGCCAAATCCCGTCCGCACACCGGACAGGAAGACCACGTCTTTGCTGGCGCCCTGGGTTTTCATGGAGTTCACTCCGCAACGAGACTCGGGGGAATATAGTGGCTACAGAGCAGCGGCGATGGCGTCTGCGACTTCGCGCGTTGTGGCCGTGCCGCCGAGGTCGGGCGTGCGCGCACCGTTTGCAAGCGCTTGTGTGACGGCGCGTTCGAGATCGCGCGCGGCCTCCGCATGTCCCAGGTGCTCGACGAGCAACGCGCCAGTGAGTACGGCCGCGACCGGATTCGCGACGCCCTTGCCGGCGAGCGGTGGAGCAGAGCCGTGAACCGGCTCGAAGAGTCCGCCAGGATGGCCGGGATGGAGGTTGGCACTCGCGGCAACGCCCAGACCGCCGACGAGGCCGGCTCCGAGATCCGAAAGGATGTCGCCGTACAGATTATTGGTCACGATGACCTGAAAGCGCGTCGGCTCACGCACCAGCTCCAGCGCGAGCGTGTCGACGTACCGGTGCTCGCTTTCGATCCCGCGATACTCTGACGCGACGGCCTTGAACGTCTCCTGCCAGATCCGATGCGTCGGAATGGCGTTGGACTTGTCGCTCATCGTGACGCGTGTCTTGCCGTGCTGCTTGGCCCACTCGAACGCGGCGCGAACGATTCGCTCGACACCCTTCCCTGTGTTCACCTCTTCGGCGATGTGCTCGTCGCCGCTGACTCGGCCCCGGCCGCGATACTGGCCTTCGGTGTTTTCCCGAAAGATCACGAAATCGATGGTTGGACCGTTGGACGGTTGGACCGTTGGACTGTTGCGGCGGAGCGGGGTGAGATCGGGATGTAGCAGTGTGACTGGACGAAAGTTGACGTACAAGTCGAGTCGAAATCTGAGCCCGAGGAGGACGTCACGCGCGTGTTCGTTCCCGGGAACCCTTGGATCCCCGAGCGCGCCGAGCAGGATCGCATCGAAATCGTCGCGTAGGTGCTCGAATGCCGAGTCGGGAAGCGTTTCCTTCGTTCTGAGATAGTGATCTGCGGAGTATGGGAGCCGTTCCCACCTGAGTGCGAACGAGTGTTGCCTTGCGGCACGGTCAAGGATCGGGATGGCGGCCTCGATGACTTCGGGACCGATTCCGTCACCTGCGATAACGGCGATGTCGGAGGTGTTCACTGTCCAACCATCCAACCGTCCAACCGTCCAGCCTTATTCAAAGCCCGTCGCTCGCCCGCATGCCAGGCAGTACGCCCACCCCACATCCAGCTCACCGCCGCAGCCCTGGCACTTCAGCTCGCCCGCCCCTTGTGGCTGGCCACAGTGAGGACAAAAGCGAATCTCGCGATTGCCGGGAAGCACGCCGCCGCAGTACTCGCACTGATTGGAGGTCGGTGCGTCGTTGCCGCGCGACACCCGAAGCGACGACGGTGGGACATAGGGCAGCGGTACCGGATTCTCGCCCGTTGCGTCACTCAGCTCCTCGTCTCCGTCGTCCGCGCCGGGCGCGTAGGCGCGATCGGCCAGCAGCATGCGTTCGGCGGCGCGACCGTTGACCATCACTTGCGCGTCGGGAAAACTGCGGAAGTAGGCGGGATCCGGATTGATCGTGGCGATCTCGCGCTGCATCGCTTCGCGCACGTTCTCGGGCTCGAGCTGCACATAGCCGCGCTCCCCGGCGAGGAGCCGCAGCACTGCCATCTCATAGTCCTGATGCGTGGCGACGTTCAGGTGGGAGCGATTCGAGCGATACGGCACCAGCCGCTCGTAGACCTCGGCTGCGGGGAAGGGGACCGCGACGCGCGTCTCGCGGGCGAGCGCCGTGACGAGAAGGCCGAACAACCGATCGAGCTCATCCATAATTGTTCACAGGCTAGAGCCACACCCTTTAGGGTGTGGATCCATTTCTCCAGGCATTGATCCAGCGATCGTACAACACCGGCACCACGCCGCCCTGCTGGAGCACCTCGACACCCGACGGATCGCGATACGCCTTACGGTAGAACACGTGCGTGACACCCGAGTTGATGATCAGCTTGGCGCACATGACGCAGGGCGAGGCGCTAACGAACACGACCTTGTCCCTCATGTTACCCGGCGCCTTCACAAGCGCGTTCATCTCCGAGTGAATGCAGCCACAGTTGCCCGGCACCGCTGAGTCGCATTTGTTGGGAAGGCCGCGTGCGTTGCCGTTGTACCCGATGGCCAGGACGTTCTCGAGCCGTTGATCAGTCACGACCGTGCCCACCTGCAGTCGGACGCAGGTCGAGCGCTTGGCGAGCTCCTCAGCCATCCGCATGTACACCTCGTACAGAGGGATGCGGTCGACCGTGAGCGAGGGGTCGGCGGCGAGCAAGTGGTCCTTACTTGCGCTCATACAGCTCCTCGTCGGGATCGAAGTTCAGATACTTGCCTCGAGCACGCTGTTGGCCGAGCCACGTATCGAACCCGGACGGGACCAGGCCATTCGAGCGCTGTTGCTCCGTCGCCGAGCGGATCGCGAGGAAGTTGGCGTATTCATTTTTGACGTGCTCGTTGTGGCCGCGGACCCAGCGCCAATCCATCGTGTGATGCGCCGCCACCTGCGCGAGCGCCTGCCACAGCTCGAGATTCTCGAGCGCGCCCGTCTTGCGTCGCCAGCCCCGGGCCTGCCAGGCCGGCATCCATTCGGTCATCCCCTTGACCAGATACTCAGAGTCCGAAATGAAGCGCACATGCGCGTTGCGCCACTGGCGTCGGATCCACTCCAGCGTCGCAATGGCGCCGGCCAGTGCCATGCGGTTGTTCGTGGTTTGCGGTGAGCAGTCGTAGAAATCCCAGCGCGCCACGCTATCACCCGCTGGTGCCTCGATCAGCGACGCGTTTCCGCCCCGGCTTGCTTTGCTCGAGTCGTTGCCAAGGCAGCTCTCGTCGGCGTGGACCAGAACGAATGGGGCTCCCTCGGTCATGGCTCGATCGCCACGGGAATGTCGGTGTGGAGCAGAATCTCCTCGGCGTGGGACGCCGTGACCTGCGACCGCAGGCCCACGTGCGCGCCCGCAAAGAGTGCGTCGCACCCGGTCCGCTCTACGACTCGCGCCACCGCTTCTGCGGGGGTGCCGTGCTCGATGTGTGTAACGAATGCTACGCGTTGCATCGACAACATTGCCTCCGCTTCTCCAACCACCATCGTGGCGCTCGCCGGGTCGATGGTGGCATGAATGATGTGTACCGTACTCGTCGTAACGCTGGCGAACCGCGCGACCAGCGCCAGTGCCCGCTGCGCCGTCTCGCGCCCGTCGTAGGCGATGGCGCACGCCTGCATCGGCGACGGCTTGCTCGCGCAGACAATGACGGTACGCTCCGCGATGCGGATGAGCGCCGCAACGGTCTTGCCGAGCACGTCCGCCGGGGACGACCGGCCGCGTTTCCCCACGAGCACGGTATCCACGTCCCGCGCCAACGTGGCCAACTCCGTGCTGGGATCGCCGTGCTTCTGAACTGTCTGCACAGAGACACCGGCGTCCCTGACGCGCTCCTCGGCCCGGCGGAGCAGTTCCCCGGAATCCGATGCTCGGCGTCCCCCGCCGAACGAATCCCTCACGTGCACCACGACGAGCCGCGATTTGAAGCGCTTGGCGAGCAGAATCGCCTGTTCCAGCGCCTCGTCGGCGTTGGGGCTCCCATCCAGGCCGATCAGCAGTCGTGTGAACACGTTAGTGGGCCGTCCGGGCCATCGTCAGGGCAGCACCGCGAAGCTCTCCAGCTCGCGCAGGCGAAAGGTGAGGGGCTCGCCCGTCATCGGGAGACGTCCGGTCAGCACGTCGTCGCGCCCACTCGTTTCGAGACGCTCGGCCACCACGACATATTCGGTCCCCCGGCGCCGCAGCGCCACCCGCAAATGCTCGCGTACCGCGCGCTCTAGCGCATCGAGCGCCTCGGGCGACAATGACCGGTACTCAGGGATAGTCGACACGGGTTTAGGAGACCGCGATCGTGCCGGGTGGCCCGCCGATGATGCGCCCGATCCGCGCCGCGGCCGGCGTCTTTTCCTTCTTTAGTGCGGTCAACAAGTGTGCGACTTGACCCTCGGGTATGGCGATCAACAGGCCACCGGAGGTCTGCGCGTCGAACAATAGAACGCGAAGCGCCTCCGGAATCGCGGCGTCGAAGCGAACCTTGGCTGCGAGCGCTTCGCGATTGCGCCGTGTGCCGCCGGGAATCGCACCCTGCTCCGCCAGAGCTGCCGCCTTCGACAGCAAGGGCACCGCTGACGCATCGATCTCTGCCGACACGCCGCTCGCCTCGAGCATGTTGTGGAGATGGCCGAGCAGGCCGAACCCGGTGACGTCGGTGCCGGCGTGCGGCGGAGTGGCGCCATTCTCCAGCATCGCGCGCGCAGCCCCGGCGTTGAGGGTAGCCATGGAGCGTACCGCCTCGCTGATGTCGGCCGCGCTCGCGAGATCGCGCTTCAAGGCGGTGGTCAGCACACCGGTCCCGATAGGCTTCGTCAGCACCAGGACGTCGCCGGGTTGCGCGTGCGCGAGCGTGACGATCCGGTCGGGATGCACCTCTCCAATCACGACCATCCCATACTTCGGCTCGGGGTCATCGACAGAGTGGCCGCCGAGCACAAACGCGCCGGCTTCGCGCGCGATGTCTGCACCGCCGCGGAGCACATCGCCCAACAGATCGTAGGGCAGCTTGTCACGGGGCCACCCGACGAGGTTGAGCGCGATCAGGGGACGCGCGCCCATGGCATAGACGTCCGAGAACGCGTTCGCGGCCGCGATACGGCCGAAGTCGTACGCATCATCGACGATGGGTGTGAAGAAGTCGACGGTCGCGACGATCGCGCGATCCGGGGTCAACTGATAGACCGCGGCATCGTCCCGCGTCGATGCATCGACCAGGATGTGCGGATCCGTAAACGTCGGCACGTGGCGCAAGACCTGCGCCAACTCGGCGGGGCCGAGCTTGCAGGCTCAGCCGGCGCCGTGCGACAGCGCAGTCAGGCGAATCGTGTTCATTGGTCCAGCGAAGATAGCTACGAAAGACGCCAGGCGAGCAGGCCGCCCGCAATGACGTAGCGAGTGACATCGGCGACGGCTCCTGCGATCAACGCACGCCGGGGTGTGTCAGCCGGCGGCGCTACATACCAGATCGCGACGGTGGCGAGCGCTCCGATGAGGATAAAGAGCAGCCACCACTGCCCGCTGCCGATCGAATCGAACCACAGTGACGCGATCAACGTCAGCAATCCGGCCTCGACCACGCGCCACTTGAGCAGGGATGCGGGCACGGCGATCGAATAATTCTGCTGGGGAAACGCAGTGACTGCGGCGACGATGTATGCGATCACAAACGTCGCGAGTCCAAACCACGCCGCCACCACGATCCAGGCGAGCACCAACCTCCCCAGCGTCACGTCAGCTCGGCCGGTACCCCGGACCGCGGAGTCCCCGACCAGGGCGCTCGTTCGTGAGCTGTCCTTTTCGGAGCACGACCTTGCCATTCACGAGCACGTACTCGATGCCTGCGGAGGGCTGGTGCGGGTTTTCGAAGGTGGCGCGATCGATGACGGTCGCAGGATCGAAGACGGTAATGTCGGCGAACATTCCGGGACGAAGGAGCCCGCGCTCGGTGAGCCCGACGCGTTGCGCCGCGAGTGACGTCATCTTCCGCACGGCGTACTCGAGCGGCATGAGCTTCTGCTCCCGCACGTAGCGCCCGAGAATTCGCGTAAACGAGCCGTACGTGCGGGGATGCGGGCGAATGTCGCTGAACGGACCGTCCGGCGCGACGCCGCCGTAATCCGTGTTGACCGCGACCCACCACGTCTTCATCGCCGCCTGGAGATCCTGCTCGTTCATCGAGAAGTAGATCGCGCCGGTGCGGCTGCCATCGGCGAGGAGGATTTCAAAGATCGTCTCGACGGGGTCTCGGCCGCGCGCGCGCGCCACCTCACCGATGCGTTTGCCCTGCAGATATTTGAGCGAGTCCTCGAACGTGCTGGCGATCAGAATTCCATCCCCGCCGCCAGCTCCGCGAAACATGTTCTCCCCGCGACGGGCGGCCGCCGTGCCCGCCATCTCCTCGCGAATGCGGGCCCGCGTACTCGGGTCGCGCAACCGGATCAGCAACGAATCGCGGCCGCCGGACAGCGCCCAGACCGGGATCGTTGCATCCAGCGAGGTAGCCGAGGCGATATAGGAATACTGATCGGCCATGACATCGATGCCGGCAGCGCGCGCGGAGTCGATGCGGGCCAGCACGTGCGGCATGCGGCCCCAGTTTGGCCGCCCCGCGACTTTGAGGTGCCAGATCTCGACAGGAATGTTCGCCGCGCGCGCGATCTGGAACGTCTCATTGAGCGCGGCATCGATGTCTGCGCCCTCGTTCCGCATGTGCGTGGCGTAGATCCCGCCGTAGCGGCGCGCCACGCGAGCGAGCGCGATGAGCTCGTCGGTCGAGGCATAGATCGCGGGCGCGTAGATGAGGGACGTCGAGATTCCCAGCGCGCCTTGACGCATCGCACTGTCGACGAGCGCCTCCATGCGCGACAGTTCTTCCGGAGTCGCTTTCCTGTCAGCGTCCCCGATTACCGCCCGGCGCACCTGGGTGGCTCCGACGAACGTCGCGATGTTGATCGTGGGTGGCGTGCGCTCCAGACGCCGGAAGTATCCATCCAGATCCCGCCAATCCTCGTCCAGGTGATAGCGCTTCAGATACGCCGAATCGAGCGCGACCAGTCGGTCGGTCAGCGGTGCCGGGGAGTCGCCTTCCCCGGTCACTTCGGTGGTGATCCCCTGAGTGACCTTGCTGAGGACTCGGTTGTCTATGAGCGCGTTGGTTTCAGACTGGCCGAGCATGTCGATGAATCCCGGCGCGACCACGAGACCCGTAACCTCGATCGTGTCTCGCGCCTGGATATTGCTCCAATGCCCGGTGGCAACGATGCGATCGCCGTTGACCGCCACGTCGCCCGCGAACCGGGGATTGCCGCTACCGTCCACGATCCAGCCACCGCGCAGTAACAAGTCGTACGGCGCATCGGTTCGTGCAGGCTTGCTCATGCCGCATGCGTTGAGCAAGAGCAGGAACCACAGACGGCTGATGGCAGACGGCAGATGGCTCATTTCCATGTAGCCCTCAGTGAATCCGGCCGGATGACACGGCCGCGGGTGATCACCAGCGCGATGCTGCGCGTGGCAGCGATGTTGCGCGTGGGATTGCCGTTGAGCACGACGAGATCCGCGACCTTGCCCGGTGCCAGCATGCCGAGCGAATCCGCGCGCAGCAGCTGGGCGCCTCGGCGTGTCGCGGCGGTGATGGCTTCGAGCGGGCTCAGGCCTGCCTGGACGAGAAAGGTCATTTCTTCGTGCAACGAGTAACCGGGAATCAACAGCTGATTCGACGCATCCGATCCCGCGGCGATTGCCCCTCCCGCCTGTCGAAACTCCCGCACGAATTGATTCTGTCGCCGGCGCGAGCGCCGGAACGCCGCGAAGTCGTTTGCGTTCCATCCCGTCCGCCGCAACAGGCTGGGGACGCTCCGCACGCTTTCGGCGTTCTCGGGGACGTCCTCCATGCCCGGCCGGCTCAACAGAATCGGATTGTCGAGGCGCGAAAGCATGTCGTGCACGACGAGCGTGGGCACGACCGTGACTTTGGTGTCCGCGAGCGCGCGCGCTATGCGCGCGACCGCGCTCGAGTCGAGCCCGGCCCACCCCTTCTCCTCGGCCGTCCAACCCTCGAGGAAGCCGTTGTGGGCGTTGATGTACGTTGGGTCGCCCGTGGCCGCCTGCACGACGCCCGCCATGTGCTCGATCGAGACGACGCCCGCGCGCGCTGCCGTCAGTGCATCGGTTTTCCCGAGGTGCGCGGCGACCGGCAGGCGCAGCTTCCCGGCCTCGTCCAGCAACGGACTGAGCAGGTCCGGCGTGATCTTCGTGTAGATCTTGACGTAATCGACGCCGGCGACGGCCCGCTGATCAACCGCGCGTCGCGCCTGGTCAGCGGTCGCGACGCCGCTCGCGCCAGGGTAAGTCGGCGGCACGCCATCGATCATCGCCCCCGCGACGAACATGCGCGGACCCAGGATGGATCCCAGGTTCAACTCGTTCCTCAGCTGTATCGCAGAGTCGGTTTGGCTGTGCAGATCGCGCACCGTGGTCACCCCCCAAACCAGGTAGCGACCTACCGCCCACCGCTCGACGTGCGCATGCGCATCGACCAGGCCGGGGATGATCGTCTTGCCGACCAGATTGATGCGCTCGGCATTGCTCGGAATCGGGATCTGGTTGACACGGGCGACCGCGTCGATGCGGCCGTTGCGGATGATGATCAGGGCGTCCTGCTTCGGTTCCCCGCCCGTGCCGTCGATGAGCGTCGCCCCCTCGAGTGCGAGGACGCGACTGTTAGGCTTGCTGCAGCCAGCGAGAAGAAGTAGGACGGTCACGACGAGAGGAGTCTTGCGGCGGTGCAGCCGTCCAACGGTCCAACTGTCCAACGATCCAAGGGTCACTTAGGATCCGCCGACGTATGATCGTGCAGAATTCTCCAACGATCCCCCTGCCGTTGCAGCACCAGCGTAAAGGGGCCGCTCGCCACAACGGAGTCGCCGCGCGAGAGCTTGAAGCGCGCGGTCGCGTAGGCAAGGTCGGCCGTGAGTGCGCGCACGCGTACTTCATCGAATGAAAGTGAATCGCGGGACTTCCCTGGCGCGAAATAGTTGGCCTGATAACGATCGTACAGCGGCTGCCAACCGTACCGGACGTGGCCGCCCGATACGTAGCTCGTGAGCGAATCCTTGGCGTAGTCACTCATGAAGCCCGCGAGATCGCCATGATTCCAATCGGCTGCGGAGCGCTGCAGCATCGCCGCGATCTCTTTCGGCGGATCACCGAGCGGAATCTTGGGTGCTGAGCACGCGCCTATCGCCACCAGCACGACATACGACGCACGACGCACGGTGTTGCCTCCTTAACGTGATTCGCGGGAGCGTCTCATTCGAGACGCTCCCGCGAAACACGAGTCGATTGGTCTTAACGACGCCGCTTCTTCGTCGCCTTTTTCTTCTTCGCCGTCTTCTTTTTCGCCTTCGGGCGCGCCTTCTTGGCGGGCTTCTTCTTCTTGGCCTTAGGCTTGGAAGAGGAGCGCGACTCTTCCATCGGCGATGACGATGGGGTAGGCGCTGGCGCGGGCGACGACGGGAACATCGGCTCCATGAACCCCGGTCCGGGCCAACTACTCTCCGAGATGTCCATCGGGTCAAGCATCGGATCGTCTCCTAGCTAATAAGGTGCGGGCGTCGTGGGTGGCCTATAGCTTACCCGCGGATTCAGACCTCGCAAGTGACACGCGCAAACACCTTTGGGGTCCGTCGAAATCAGGTCCGCGGTGACAAGTTGGCTTGACAACGCCATTTACGATTACACACATTCGCGAACGATGACCAGACGCGGTCTTTTCGCGGCGCTCGCGGTTTGCCTGCCACACGCGGCACGGGCGCAGAGCGTCGCCGAAGTCCAAGTCGCCCCCCCGTCGATCACACTCCGCGTCGGGGAGCGCAGCGGGCTGCTCGCGACCGCCTTCGACCGGATCGGCAATGTGATTCCGACGGTGCGAGTCACCTGGTCGTCCAACAACATCAGCATCGCCCGCGTGGACAATAATGGCACGGTCACCGGGGTCGCGAGCGGCGTCGCCATCGTCGAGGCTCGCGCCGGTACTCGCCGCGGCTCGGCGGCCGTCCAGGTGACGGGTGCCGCCGCCCAGCCCCCCGCGCCTCCCCCAGCCGCGGCGGCAGCTCCTTCCGAGGCACTCGCCGGGCAGCCAGCCGGGAGCGGCCCCGCCGCCGCCCTTCGTCTCGAGCCGGCGGTCGTGTACCTGTTGCCGTCCGAAAACACCCGCGTGTCGCCCCGCGCGCTACGCGAGGATGGATCTCCAGCCGCGCCCGTCGCCGTCACCTGGACCTCCCTGCGCTCGGATGTCGCGAGTGTGGACCAGAACGGGAACGTCGTCGCCCTCGCGCCCGGGCAGGGCACGATACAAGCGACCGCGCCCGGCGGGCTTACGGCGACGGCTCCCGTAGTGGTGCAACAGACGGAGTTTGCGGTGCGCGAAGGCTCGACGCTGCTGCTGTCTCCAAACGATGTCGATACGCTGCACGTGGCGGTGACATCGCAGAACGGCCGCACCGTGAACCCGCTCGTCCTGCAGTGGTCGTCGAGCGATCATGGCGTCGCTCGAGTGAGCTTGGCTGGGATCGTCACAGCAGTGGGACCGGGCAAGGCGACGTTGACCGTCTCGGGATTGTTGCAGACCAAGAGCATCGAGGTATCGGTGCACAAGGTGGTGGACAAGCTCTCCGTACGCCCGCGCCTCTCATCTGACGTCCAGGTACCGCTGACAGGTGTCATCAAGTTCGAGGCCCAGGCGCTGACCGCCGACAATACCGCCGTGCCCGAAGCCCCGTTACGCTGGAACGTGACGGACGCGGGCGTAGCCACCTTCGATGAGAAAACGGGCATGCTCACGGGGCGGTCGATCGGGAAGACCCAGCTCACGGTGCGCGGACCCGCAGCCGGCCTGTCCGTGTCGTGGAACATCAACGTCATTGCCGCCTCGGTGCGTTTCAACGAGCCGCGCATCGGCATCGGCCTCAATCAACACCGCACGCTGCGGGGAACGTGGCTCGACGATCAGAGCAACGCTCTCGGTCCGGCGTCGAACCTCGCGTGGGTCAGCGATAATCCACAGGTCGCCCCCGTCGGCGAAGATGGCACGGTGTCCGGCGTGGGCTACGGGCATGCAAACATCACGGCGACGGCGCCGGGCGGTAAGACATCGACAGCCGATGTCTATGTGGTGGGGGAGATCATCGTGGCCAGCTCCCGCGGCGGCAAATTCCAGCTCTACTCGACCGAGCGGTCAAACCTGTCGCAGCTTACCCGATTGACGCAGGCGACCGATACGACAACCTCGAGCGATCCGACATTCTCGCCCGACGGTTCGCGCATCGCTTTCGTCAGCCAGCGCGACGGGAACCCCGAGATCTACGTCATGAATGCCGACGGGCGGGGCGTCACGCGGATCACGAACGATCCACAGGGCGACGGCAGACCGGCCTTCAGCGCGGACGGGCAGTCGCTCGTGTTTCATTCCTCGCGCACTGCAGGCAAACAGCAGATCTGGTCTGTCAATCTCGACGGGACGAGTCTAACGCAGCTTACCAAGGACTCGATCAATTTGTCGCCGACCGTGTCGCCCGATGGACAGACGATCGCCTACGTCTCGCTGCGCGATAAGAATTACGACATCTGGCTGATGAACCGGGACGGCGCCAACCAGCGGCGCTTCACGACGTCGCCGCAGCAGCGCGAGTGGGACCCGCATTTCCTCGGGGACGGAACGCTGGCATACCTGGTCGAGCGCCGGGAAGGGAATCGCACCGTGCAGCAAGTGGTGCGGGCGGATCCCGCGACCGGCAGCAGCGTCACGGCGCTGACGGGCACCGACCTCGCGATTGCCGCGTTCGCCGTGTCGCGCGCGGGCGATGTCATCGCCCTCGTCGTCAACGCCGAGCCGCAGAACCGACGCAATCCCGCATATAAGGTGTACATCCAGCCGGTCAGCTCCGGGATGCCCGTCCCAATGCCGACCACCGGCACGGAGCAGATGATCACACCGACGTTCCGTCCTTAAGGAAACAGGAGTTAGGAGTCTGGAGTCAGGGAGCCAATGCGCGCCTGCGTCTTAACAGCGTCCGGCGGAATCGACCATCTCAGGGTATCCGAAATTCCCGACGCACCAGCCCCGGCTGCCGGCGAGGTGCGCATCGCGGTCCGTGCGGCCGCCCTCAATCATCTCGATGTCTTTGTTGCCGGAGGGCTTCCGAGCGCCACGGGCCGGTTTCCGCATATCGTAGGAGCCGACGGCGCGGGGGTCGTGGAATCGATTGGGACGGGCGTCACGGAGGTCCGTGTTGGCGACCGGGTGATGATCAATCCCGGCATCTCCGATTACCTCTGCGAGTTCTGTCAAGCTGGCGAGCACTCGTTGTGTGTGAACTACCGAATACTCGGCGAGCATCTGCCGGGCACCGCGGCCGAGCTGGTGACGGTTCCGGCGCAAAATGTCGCTCGCATACCGGTGTTGCTGCCCGTGGTCGGGTTCGCGGAGGCGGCTGCGTTTTCCCTGGTCACCCTGACCGCCTGGCGCATGCTGGTTACCCGAGCGCAGCTCAAGAAGGACGAGACGGCGCTGATTTGGGGGATTGGCGGTGGCGTATCGTTGGCAGCGCTCCGCATCGCCAAGCTCCTCGGCGCGCACGCAATCGTCACCTCATCCAGCGACGCCAAGCTCGCCGCCGCGAAAGAGCTCGGCGCCGACTTCACGTTCAACCATCGCACCCAGGAGGTCGCGAAGGAGGTGCGTGTACTCACGAACAAGCGCGGTGTCGATGTCGTCGTCGAGAGTGTCGGCGCGGCCACCTGGGATCAGTCGCTGCGCTGCTTACGGCGCGGCGGCCGCCTGGTGACCTGCGGAGCGACTTCAGGCCCGCAGGTTGGCCTCGATATCAGGCGCCTCTTCTGGCATCACTGGAGCATTCTCGGATCGACCATGGGGAACGCCGCGGAGTACGCCGAGATCGTGCGGCGCCTTGGCCAGGGCGAGCTGCGACCGACCATCGATCGCGTGTTTCCGATAGCGCAGGCCCGCGATGCCTTTGTCCGGCTCGAGAAGGGTGAGCAGCTCGGCAAGGTCGTGATCGAGATCTAGAGTTCCGGCTGCACATACAGGTCGACTGCCAGCCATAGGAGCTTCCCAATCGGATAGAAGGCGAGCGGCGTTGTCACTGCCAGCGCCAATCCCCCATACATCAACACGCTCCACGGGGGCGTGGGCCACGACAGGACGATCACCAACAAAACGAGCAGCGCCAGTTGCGACTCCGTGACCGCGAACGTCACCACCATTGCGCCGAGGTAATGGCCTTCGCCTTCCTCAGCGCGCTCGAGTGCTTGCCCGCAGTTGGCACACGCGGGCCGCGGCTTGAGCCAGTGCACCAATAGCCACTTGGTCCCGCAAACGGGGCAGCGTAACCTCACTGCCCGAGTTATCATCGAGACGAGTTTTTGGGGAGTGTTTTCCGTTGCTTTTCCTAGTCTAAGTAATTAGTTTTTACCAACTTAGCCCATTCCGGGCACACCCGATAGCCGATACCCCATAGCCGATAGCGCATCTACATGACCGGTCCCAACGTCCGCGAACGCATACTGCCGCGCCTCATCGAGGATGAATTAAAGGAATCGTTCCTCGATTACTCGATGAGCGTCATCGTGCAGCGCGCGCTGCCCGATGTGCGCGACGGCCTGAAGCCCGTCCACCGCCGCATCCTCTACGCGATGCACGAGCTCGGGCTTGTGCCCGGCCGGCCGTACAAGAAGGCGGCGACCGTCGTCGGCGACGTGCTCGGCAAATACCATCCGCACGGCGACATCGCGGTGTATGACTCGCTCGTCCGGATGGTGCAGGACTTCTCGCTGCGCTATCCGCTGATCGACGGGCAGGGGAACTTCGGATCGGTCGACGGCGACTCGGCGGCCGCATACCGCTACACCGAGGCGCGGCTGACCCGCGTCGCGATGACGATGCTGGAGGACATCGACAAGAACACCGTCGATTTCGTCCCCAACTTCGATGACCGGCTGCAAGAGCCCACTGTCCTCCCCGGACGGCTGCCGAACCTAATCGTCAACGGCTCGGCGGGCATCGCGGTCGGCATGACGACGAATATCCCGCCGCACAACCTAGGGGAAGTCGTCGAGGCGATCGTGCATCTCGTCGATCACCCAAATGCGGGCATCAAGGACATCCGCAAGATCGTCAAAGGCCCCGATTTCCCGACCGGTGCGATCATCTACGGCCGCGAGGGGATCAAGGAGTGCTACGAGAAGGGCCGCGGCCGCATCATCATTCGCGCCCGCGCGATTGTCGAAGAGAAGGAATCGAGCGGCAAGCAGCAGATCGTCGTGGCGGAGTTCCCGTATCAGGTGAGCCCCGAGCGAGTGCACGAACAGATCCGCGATCTCGTGCTCGCCAAGAAGCTCGAAGGCATCAGCGACGTCCGGAACGAGTCGGATAAGGAAGGAATCCGGCTCGTCATCGAGCTGAAGCGCGACGCCATCCCCATGGTCGTGCTGAACCAGCTCTACAAGCACACGCAGATGCAGCAGACCTTCGGCGCGATCATGCTCGCGCTCGTGGATGGCGTGCCGAAGGAGATGAACCTCGTCGAGATCCTGCAGCACTTCATCGAGCACCGTCACACCGTGATCACGCGGCGCACGCAGTTCGAGCTGCAGCGCGCGCAGGACCGCGAGCACATCCTCGAAGGGTTGAAGATCGCGGTCGACAACATCGACGAAGTGATCAAGATCATCAAGAAATCGAAGGACACACCGAGCGCCGACGCCGCGCTGCGCAAGCGCTTCAAGCTGTCGGAGAAGCAGTCGGCCGAAATCCTCAACATGCGCCTGGCCAGGCTCACCGCCCTGGAGATCACCAAGCTCGAGGAGGAGCTCAAGGACGTCCGCAAGTTCATCAAGGAATGCAAGGAAATCCTCGCCTCCAAGCCGCGGCGGATGAAGATCCTGAAGGAAGAGCTGACCGAGCTCGCGCAGGGGTTTGGCGACGACCGCCGCACCGAAATCGTCGCCGATCAGGGCGAGTTCTCGATCGAAGACCTGATCGCGGAAGAGGACATGGTGATCACGGTCTCGCACGCCGGCTACATCAAGCGTCTGCCCGTATCGGCCTATCGCCGGCAGCGCCGCGGCGGCAAAGGTGTGATCGCGGCCCATCAGAAAGAAGACGACTGGGTCGAACACCTGTTCATCGCGTCGACGCACGACTACGTGATGTTCTTCACTGAGCAGGGCCAGTGCTACTGGCTTAAAGTGCACGAGATTCCCCAAGCCGCGCGAGCGGCGAGGGGAAAGCCGATCCTCTCCTGTGTGGCCATGAAGCCCGACGAGCGCCTCGCGGCCCTCGTGCCGGTGCGCGAATTCACCGAGGATCAGTTCCTGCTGTTCGCCACGAAGGACGGCGTCGTGAAGAAGACGGTGCTGTCGGAGTTCGGCAACCCGCGCTCCGTCGGTATCCGCGCGATCAACATCGAGAAGGGCGATCAGCTCATCGACGTCCAGGTGACCGACGGCAAAAACGATATCGTGCTCGCCACGGCAAAGGGTATGAGCATCCGGTTCCATGAGAAGGACGTGCGGGACATGGGCCGGACGGCGACGGGCGTCAAAGGCGTCGAGCTCGACAAGAAGGACGCCGTCATCGACATGGTGGTGGTGCGCCGCAAATCCACGCTGCTCACGGTCACGGAAAAGGGTCTAGGCAAGCGGTCCGAGCTCGACGAATACCGCGTGCAGCACCGAGGCGGCCGCGGCATCATCACACTGAAGCACAGCGACAAGACCGGGGATATCGTCGCCCTGAAAGAAGTCTTGCCGGATGATGAGCTGATGATGATCACCGAGAAGGGGATCATGATCCGCGTGCCGGTCGAGGGCATCCGCATCTCGGGCCGGAATACGCAGGGCGTGAAGATCATGAATCTCACGGCCGGCGACACGGTCGTGGACGTCGCGCGCGTGGTGAAGGAAGACGAGGAAGAAGACGTCGAGGAAGGCGACGAGGACGAAACTCCGCCGCCGAAATCCAAAGCCAAGGCCTCAGGCCCCAAGCCCAAGGCCCCAGCCCCCAAGCCCAAGAAGTAGGGTGGTTACCGCCCGGGACATCCAGGACGCCGCCGAGGGCCTGCGCGGAATCGCCCGGCGCACCCGGCTCGTCTACGTCGAGCAGCTCGGCGTGCACTTGAAGCTCGAGAACGAGCAACCCATCGGGGCGTTCAAGATCCGGGGCGCCTACAACGCTGTCCGGAAACTCTCTGACGCCGCGCGGCAGCGCGGCGTGATCACCTACTCCTCCGGCAATCACGGCCAGGCAGTCGCCTTCGCCGCCAAGCAGTTCGGAATTCGCGCCGTGGTGACGATGCCCGAGACCGCGCCGCGCGTGAAAGTCGACGGGGTGAAGAAGTGGGGCGGCGAGGTCGTCATTGCCGGTCGGACCTCGGACGATCGACGCATCAAGGCGGAAGAGATCGCGCAACGGGAAGGGCTTGCGGTGGTTCCCCCGTTCGACCACCCCGACATCGTGGCCGGTCAGGCGACGATTGCGCTCGAGATTGTCGAGCAGCTTCCCGACGTCGAACGTGTGGTCGTGCCGGTCGGCGGCGGGGGCTTGATCTCGGGAATCGTCGCGGGTCTGGCGGCCGTGAACAGCAAGGCGGCCGTCTGGGGCGTGGAACCGATCGGCGCACCAAAGCTGCAACGGTCGCTCGCCGCAGGGAAAGTCGTCCGTCTCGACAGCACGCGCAGCATCGCTGATGGGCTGATCACGCTCAACGTCGGTGACGTTCCGTTCGCGGAGCTGGCGCGGGAGCGCGAACGGATTCGCGGCGTGGTGCTGGTCGAGGATGAGAGCATCCGCGCGGCCGTGCAATTCCTCTGGCGCACCGCGCAGCTCGCGGTCGAGCCATCGGGTGCGGCGACAACGGCGGCGCTGCTCGCCGGCCTGGTGCCGCGCGCGCGCACGACGGTGCTCGTGGTTAGTGGCGGCAACGTGGATCCCGCGTTGCTCGAGGCTGCGGACTGATGGGTGGTCTCGTTACGCGAGTCCTGGTTGCCGACGACGATGCGTCGCTCGTCCAGACGCTAACCTGGATTCTGAAGGAACACGGGTACGAGGTCTTCGTCTGTCCCGGCGGCGATGGGCTCTTCGCCAAGCTCGATGAGATCAAGCCCGCGCTGCTCCTGCTCGACATCATGATGCCGAAAGTGGACGGTCTGCAGCTGCTCGAGCGGCTGAAGCAGGACGAACGCTACAGGGATTTGCCGGTCCTCATGGTCTCGTCGATGCCGCCTGAGGAGGCGACCGTCCGCGCACTCGGCCTCGGCGCGGCCGACTTCATCTCGAAGCCGTTTCGCGTGCGCGAGCTGCTGGCGCGCGTGGACGCGCATATCCGGGTTGGACGCGCGCTGGCGCAGGCCCGCGAAGAGGCGCGGACCCGTGCCGCCATGGTGGAGATCCTCCACGAGGTCACGGACTCCCTCAAGCCCGACGAGATCTACCACATCCTCGTCGGGCGGGTCGCGCGTGCCCTCAACATCTCGAAGTGCTCCATGGTCCTCGCCAAGCCCGGCGATCAGCAGGGCGTTGTAGTCGCGGCGAAGGAAAACCCCATGTTGCGCAATCTGCAGATCGAGCTGAGCCGCTATCCCGAGATTCGCAAGGCCGTCTCGAGCGGCTTGATGGTGCTGGTCGAGGAGGTGGCGAACGAGCCGTTGTACGAGGACGAGCGGCAACGCTGGGAGCGCGAGGGCATCAAGGTGCCGACTCGTTCGGCCGTCGCGCTGCCGTTTTGGATGAAAGATCAGCAGACCGGCGTTTTCTTCCTGCGCACCACGGGCGACGATCCGCCATTGACCAAGGCCGATGCGCAATTCGCGGAGACGATCATCAAGACAGCGGTCGGGGCGATCGAAAAGGCGTACGACTTCGAGAGCGCCGTGTCGGACAAACAGCGGCTCGAGAAGCTCGCCGCCACCGATGCGCTGACGGGCCTCACCAACCGTCGCGCACTCGCCGAGTCGCTCGCGCAGGAGCTCGATCGCGCGCGCCGCTACAACCTGGCGCTCACGATTCTCCTCCTCGACATCGATCGATTCAAGTCGATCAACGACACGCGCGGCCACCTCTCCGGCGACTCGGTGCTCCGGCAGATCGCCGAGCTGCTGAAGCGTGAAGCACGGTCGGTCGACATCGTTGCCCGCTACGGCGGTGAGGAGTTCGTGATCGTCATGCCAGAAACCGCGCCACATGGCGCGGCGACCTTTGCCGAGCGCCTGCGACAACGGGTTATGGCGCGTGACTTCGCCGATCCGGGGGAGGACCCGCTGCACCTGACGGTCAGCATCGGTCTCGCGTCCTTTCCCGACGATCGCATACACAGCGCCGACAGCTTCGTTTCGCTTGCCGATCAAGCCCTCTATCGCGCCAAGAACGAAGGACGCAACTTGGTTCGGCAATGAGCCCCCCGCCTTCCGCCGAGCGCCGCTGCCCCAAGTGCGGGTCCGTCTATGCGGATACGTCGGCACGCTTTTGCCCCAAAGACGGCAGCATGCTCGTGGAGGTGCAGCCCAAGAGGCCCGCGCCGCCCGCGGCCGCGACGGTGCCGACGGAGGGAGCCACCACAGGCGTGCGCACGCCGCTCCCTCCCGGCAAGGGCACGGGACTGGACCGCGCGTCCACCCTTTCCAACCAGATACTCGACGCGCGCTATGAAGTGATGAAGAAGCTGGGCGAGGGCGGCATGTCCTACGTCTACCTCGCGCGCGAGATCTCGTCCGGCGAAACGGTCGCGATCAAGGTTCTCTCACCGCGGCTCGCCTCAGACAAAAGCTCGGTCGAGCGGCTGCGGCGCGAGGCCGGTCTCGCCATGCGCCTCAGCCATCCGAACGTCTGCCGCATCCTGCGACTGGGCGAATCAGAGGACGGGCTGATCTATCTCGTCATGCCATTCCTCAAGGGCGAGCTGCTCTCCGACCGCGAGGTGCGCGGCGGGCCGATGGATATCGGCACGGCCGTGAAACTGCTGCAGCAGATGTGCGCCGGCCTGCATCACGCGCACGAGCTCCAAATCATCCATCGGGACCTGAAGCCGGAAAACGTCATGCTCGTCGCCGATGGGGGAGGCCCGGAGCGCGCGGTGGTGATGGACTTCGGCCTTGCCAAGGAGCGCCGCGCCGATCCCGCGATCGCGAAGCTCACGGCCACCGGCATCATCCTCGGAACGCCCGAGTTCATGAGCCCGGAGCAGATTCGCGGCAAGCCGCTCGATGCGCGCAGCGATATCTACGCGCTCGGCATCGTCGCGTTCGAGATGTTCACGGGCAAGCTGCCGTTTCAGGGTCGCAACGCGCAAGAAATGATGATCGCGCGGCTGCGCAGCCAGCCCCAGCCCATCCGTCAGCTCAGAGCCGACGTTCCCGAAGTCGTCGAGAAGGCGCTCCACAAGGCGCTGCAGACCAATCCCGACGACCGCTACGCGACGGCGATCGAGTTCGGCGACGCGCTCGTCGGCATGGCGCCTCCTGCCGCCTCCGGTTTTCTGGGCAAGCTCAAGCAAAAATTCTCGTGATGTGAAGCGGTTCCCCGCCTTCGATCCGCCCGAATACGTCAACTGGAAGCCCGATCCCACGTTGGTCCGGGGTTTTCGATCAACCATTGAGGCAAAACCAGAGCGCGCCGAGATCGTTGCCGCGCTGACTCCTGATACCAAACTCGAACTGTACCGCGGCCTGCTGCGGGCGCGCCTGCATGATATCCAGCTCAAGCGCTGGGTGCGCACGGGAGTGATCTCGAAGGCATGGCTGGGCACCGGTGAGGAAGCGACAACCGTCGGACCGGTCCATGCATTGGAGCGCGGTCGCGACGTCGTGGCGCCGATGATTCGTAACGCCGCGGCGTGCTCCGAGATGGGCATGCCGATTGCCGACATGCTGCGAGCCTACCTGGCGACCGCCGACTCGCCCAGCGGCGGCCGCGATCTGCACGTGGGCTCCTTCTCGCACGGAGTGCTGCAGCCCGTCTCCCACGTCGGCGACATGGTGCCCGTCGTGACCGGCATCGCGCTCACATTCAAGATCAGGAAGGAGCGACGTGTCGCCCTGACGTGGGTGGGAGACGGGTCAGCCAAGTCGGCTGCGGCTCACGAAGGGACGAATCTCGCGGCGGTGCAGCGCGTACCGGTCATTTTCATCGTACAGAACAATCAGGTCGCGCTCGGTACGCGTCTCGATCAGCACCATCTGCCGCCCGATTTCAAGGATTGGGCGTCCAGCTACGGCATATGGGGCGACGCGTTCGATGGCAACAACGTGCTCGATGCCTACGCCGCTACGCGAATAGCCGCTGAGCGGTGTCGGACAGGCAGCGGACCGACGTTGCTCGTCGCTGAAACCTTTCGCATGGGTGGCCATGCCACCCACGACGAGCGGGAAGCGCGGGAAACGTTTCCGGCCGAGCTGTTTACCACATGGGGGAAGCGCGACCCCATCGGGCTCTACGAGGAGTATCTGAAGGAAGAGGGCGTTGCCGGAAAGGCTCTGGCGGAGGTCGAGCAGGAGATCGCGTCCCACGTCGAACAGGCCGCCGCCGCGGCGCTATCGAGCCGCGAGAAAATGCCGGAAGGCCGTACTGCCCTCGAGGGAGTGTATGCGAGCCGCAACTAGCGTCGTGCTCATCGCGCTGGCCTGCAGCAGGCCGACGCAATCCGCGGGACAAGACCACTCACTCCGCGTGCCAGCCGGCTTTCAGGTGGCGGTATTCGCGGACGGGTTGGCGGGCGTGCGGTATCTCGCGCTCGGACCGGGCAACGCGATCTACGCGTCACAACCGGGTTCCGGGCTGATCGTGCGGCTAACCGACGGCAACCGCGATGGGCGCGCAGATAGCGTCGTGACCATCGCGCGAGGATTGCAGGGTCCGTTCGGCATCGCGTTCCGAGGAGACACGATGTACGTAGCGGAGGAGCGTGCGGTCCTGCGATTCGATCCCAATGCCAGCGCGCCGGTCACCATCATTTCGCGAATCCCAGCCAGCGGTCATTCCACCCGAACGATCCTGTTCGGCCCGGACGGCAAGCTGTACTTGTCCGTCGGATCCTCGTGCAATATCTGCGATGAGCGCGACTCGCTCCGCGCGGCGGTCAGTCAATTCAACCGTGACGGCTCCGGTGGCCGGGTGTTCGCGAAGGGATTGCGCAACACCGTCGGCATGGCGTTCCATCCGACGACCGGCGAGCTCTGGGGCGGCAACAACGACCGCGACAACCTCGGAGACGACGTCCCCCCCGAGCACATCAACATCATCAAGGACGGCAAGTTCTACGGTTGGCCGCAGTGTTACCTGCCAGGCAAGTCCAACCCCGAATATGGATCCGCCGACTGCTCTCGTGTCGAGCCTCCCGCGATGTTGGTACAGGCGCACTCCGCACCCCTGGGGTTGGCTTTCTACACCGGTACCCGGTTCCCGCCCGACTATCGCGGTGATGCGTTTGTGACGCTGCACGGCTCATGGAATCGCTCGGTGCCGACGGGCGCGAAGGTGATACGTGTGCACGTGGACAGCACTGGACGGCGCGCGGTCGGCGTGGACGACTTTATCGTGGGGTGGCAGCTGCCGGACGGCTCACGGTGGGGTCGGCCCGTGGGGCTGCTCGTGTTACCAGATGGTTCGCTACTCGTGAGTGACGACACCGGTGGAAAAATTTGGAGGGTGAGCTATGGAAACTAGGACGGTCGAAGGCGGACGAGGGCGGACGAGGGCGGTGATGGGCGGTGTTGGGCTAGTGGTGGGCGCGGTGCTCGTCACCGCCTTCGCCCGCCTTAGTCCGCCCTCGACCGCCTCCGACATTCACGCCGAATACGTCAAATACGCGAGCGGTACAGACACCATCACCGCATACCTCGCCTACCCGGAGCGGCCCAATCCGGCGCCGGCAGTGATCGTCATCCACGAAATCTTCGGCCTTTCGGACTTTATCAAGCAAACGACCGAGCAGCTCGCCAAGGACGGCTTCGTCGCGATTGCGCCCGACCTCCTGTCACGTCGGGGCGGCACGCCGCCGGCACAAGATTCGGCGCGCAAGCTGATCGCGACGCTCAACCCCGACACCGTGACGATGGATCTCGATGCGGCCCGCGCGTATCTCAACAAGCAGAAGCCCGTGCGGAAGGGCGAGATCGGCGTCATCGGTTTCTGTTGGGGTGGTGGGCAGAGCTTTCGCTACGCGACGAACGCTCCTGAGCTGAAAGCGTTCGTGGTGTGTTATGGGCCGAGTCCTAATGTCGCGGACATGGCGAAGATCCGGGCAAAGGGCTTGGGTGTTTACGCCGAGAATGATGCGCGGATCAATGCCGGCCTTCCCGATGCCACCGCAGGGATGAAGGCGGCGGGGAAAGATTACAAATACTCGGTGTATCCCGGCGTCGGCCACGGGTTCCTGCGCTCGCGTGACAATCCGCAAGTCGCAGACAGCGCGTGGAATGCCGTGATCGCATTTTTCCGGGGGCAGCTCAAGAGCTAGCGCCCGGCCCGGCCCCCTCGCGTCGCAGCCGCGAGATACTCGCGCGCCCGGTCGAGCACCGCGTCCCTGCCCGCAAGCACATCGTCAACCCGGACCTCCGTGCGGATCTCGGGTGCGATGCCCGTCTGCACGAACTCCGAGCCGTCGGGGAAGGCGTCACGGCTCACCGTCACGCGCAGTTGCCAGTCGCCGGGCAGCTTGACCAGGGCGGTCTGTCCCGTGCTGCCCGCCGACGGCTCGCCGATGATCGACCCGCGCCCACTATTCCGGAACGCCACGAGCAGATCTTCCGCAGCGCCCGCGGTTCGCGGTGATGAGAGTACCGCGACAGGTCCGCTGTAGGCGATTCGTTCGCGCAGCGCCGGGGGCCAGATCGTATCGGCCGGGACGGTCATCCACGAGCCCGTCGAGTCCGGTGTATCGCCACCGCGGTAGGCGGCGCGATACTGCGGGGTGCGCCAACGGGACGTGAGGACCGGACGGTCGATGAGCCGCGACAGAATGGCGTAGCCCTGCTCGCGGCCGCTTGGCGTCCACGTCGTCTCTCGCAAATCGAGAATGAGTCCACGATGGCGCGGCCCCTGGCGCGGCGCGTCGCCCAGGGCGCGGTCGAACTGTGACACGACGCCGGGCTCGGCCAGCGAGTTGATACGTACCCAGATCGCGCCATCGGGAAGCGTATCGGCTTCGAGTGCCGGTCGCTCGATTGGCCAGCGGGCATTGAGCGCGACGCTGCGCGTGACGCTTGCGCCGCGCTGTTCACCACCGGGCAGCTTGAGCTGCAGGTGCACGGCCGTGCCGCGGATGCCTTCGAGCATCTGCGCCACGGCGCGCTCCCAGCGGTTCGCTTCGGTGCGCGCGGCGATTTGAGGAAGCACGGAGTCGCGAATCCAGAGCGCGACCGGGATGCCCTGCACGGCGACGATCTCCGAGAGGCGCGTGGGCCGTGCCACGCGCATCTCGTCGTTGTCCGAGTAATCGATAATGAAGGGCCTGCGCTCGATACTGCGCAGCTCGATTGGAGGCCGGGCCACGCGGGACGCGACCGCTGCCGGCGGGATGATATCGAATTGGCCGTCGTTGAGCAGCGCGCCCCAGCGCCGCAGCTGGCGCAGGAATTGGACTTCGGTCGGGCGCCCGTTAGCATACGTGACGGCCGCACTAAACGCTGAGTCCCAGCTCGCGCGCACGGCATCCCAGTACGCATAGTTGTACCGCGCCTCGGCCCACATGCCGGCGGCGATCAGCTGGCGATCGACCGGCCCCAATCGCTGTGCCGCGAGTGGAGCCCCGAGCAGCGCTGGGAACCACACAAAAAACCATGACGTACGGGATCGCATGGCACCAATCTATCTGTTGCTGTTCGCATCGCCTCAGCTATTGCTGTTTTTGTACTTGCGGGAGCGTCTGCCGCTAGGTGCACGGCGCTGGCTGGCTGGACTCTTCATTGTATTCAACATCCCCTGGGTCATCGTCGCGGTACGGATTTTCTCAGGCAGCCTCTGGGGCATCAGCCGCATTCCCTACATCGCCCCGTTCATAACCTGGCAGTTTCTCGGCTGGGTCTTCTGTGGGCTCATCGTTCTCTATCTGATCGGCAAGGGAATCTGGTGGCTGATTCAAAAGGTACGTGCGGAGTGGGGAGTGGTACGTGACGCTGCGCACCCGCAAGAACCACTCCCCACTCCCCACTCCCTTGTTTCACGGCGCCAGTTCCTCGCCCGGGCAACGTACGCTTACGCAGCCGCGGGCGTCGGCTTATCAGCCTACGGCATCTGGAGCGCAGAGCGACTGCCGGCGGTCACCCGACGCACGCTGGTGTTCGATAACCTGCCCCCAGGGCTCGACGGGTTGCGGATCGCGCACCTCTCCGACGTGCATGCCGGGATTCACATGTCGGGCGAGAAGATGGCGGCGATCGTCGCGCACACCAACGCACTGCAGCCCGATCTCATCGTGCAGACGGGAGACATGATCGACATCTCCCAGCAGTTCATTCCCGACTATGTGCGGGCGTTCCGCGACCTACACGCACCGCTTGGTGTGGTGACCGTGCTTGGCAATCACGACCGCTACACCGGCGAGGACGCAGTGGTCAGGGGTGTGCGCGAAGCGGGGCAGGTGTTCGTCAGAAATGGCGCCCACGTCATTGATCATCGGGGTGCGGCGCTCGCGCTCGTTGGCATCGACGACCCGCGTAACTGGCGCGCGGATGATCCTCAGGACGAGGACTTGGATGCTGCATTGCGGCTCACGCCACCCCCGTCGGAGGCGTTTCGGATCCTGTTGGCGCACCGCCCCGGGGCTTTCGATGGGGCTGCCCCGCGGGGCATCCCCCTCACGCTGGCCGGCCACATCCATGGCGGACAGTTCTATCTACCGGTCATTGGGTGGTCACCGGGTCGCCTGATCACGAAGTATGTGATGGGCCATTTTACCCAGGGCGACAGCCAACTCTATGTCAGCCGCGGCCTCGGTGTGGTTGGCGTTCCGCTGCGTGTTTTTGCGCCGCCCGAGATCGCTCTCTTCGAGTTGCGTCGGCGGTCTGCCGTCGGGTAGCTTTCCGCCCGTTTGAATTTGCCTTCGCAACTTCGCCGTCGGTGCAACTTCGCAACTTGGGGATCAAATGCGCATGCTGGTGCTGGGCGCAGGGCTGCAGGGTTCTGCCTGCGCGTACGATTTGCTTCAGCGACCGGACGTCGAGCGCGTGACGTTGGCCGATCTCCACCCTGGTCGTGTTCCACCATTCCTCAAAAAAGGAAAGGACAAGCGGCTCGTCGTCGCTCGCCTCGATGCCCGGCGGACGGCCGATTTGCGCCATCGTATGGAGCGACACGATGCGGTGTTGAACGCATTGCCCTACTACTTCAACTATCCAATCGCGAAACTCGCGGTGTCCAGCGGTTTGCATTACGCCGACCTGGGTGGCAACACGGAGATCGTACAGAAGCAGCGCACGCTGCATGCGCGCGCGCAAAAACACGGCGTGTCCGTTGTTCCGGACTGCGGTCTTGCTCCAGGAATGGTGAACATCATCGCGGCTGAGGGCATTCGCCGCGTAGGGGAAGCGGAGTCGGTCAAGATTTTTGTGGGTGGGTTGCCGCAGAAACCCGAGCCGCCGCTCAACTATCAGATCGTCTACTCCCTCGAGGGCGCCCTCGACTATTACACGACCCCATCCTGGGTACTACGCGGTGGGCGGCCGGAGCGCGTCGACGCGCTCTCCGAGCTCGAGTCGGTCGATTTCCCTGTTCCCGTCGGAACACTTGAGGCGTTTCATACCGGCGGCGGTATCTCCACGATGCCGTGGGCGTACAAGGGCAAAGTCCAGACGATGGAGTACAAGACGCTCCGCTACCCGGGACACGTCGCGATCATGCGTCCCATTCGCGAGCTCGGCCTGTTATCGATCAATCCGGTTAACGTGAAGGGCACCAAGGTCGTGCCGCGCGATGCATTCATCGCCGCGGTGTCGCCCCAGCTCTCCAAGCCCAACGGCCGCGATCTCGTCGCGCTGCGGGTGGAAGTCACCGGAAAGAGCGGCCGCCGAGTGGCCTGGCAGCTGCTCGACTACTACGACGAGGCGACGGGCATCAGCGCAATGATGCGTACGACCGGGTTCTCGCTCGCGATTACCGGCGTCATGCAGGTTGACGGCAGAGTCAGTAAGGGCGGCGTGCACACGCCCGATGAGGCCGTGCCGTTTCAGCCCTATGTCGATGAGCTGAAGCGTCGCGGCGTGGAGATTCGCGAGCAGTAGTTAGGGGATGACGACTACTCCGAGTCGGATGTTCTGCAGGGAGTACTTGATCCGCCCCGACCGCGAACCCGACCCACTGCTCGTCGTCGGGTCAATATCAAGCTTGATGGCGCTCACACCGTATCCACCTTCCACCGTCACGTGGGACCACGCAGAATAGCGGACCGCCCCGCCACCTTCCGCCACCTGAGCGGTGAAGCGGTCAATTGAGATCCGAACATACCTAGCCTCGGCCTCCCACGACCACCGATCCCCCGAAAGAAAGCGGCCGTATAGTCCGAGGGAGCCGAGCGGCCCGGTGATTTTTTGCGATTCGCTGTACTGTACCTGACCGCCACTGCCCATGGCATCGAGCGCAGCGTCCAGAAACAGCGCACCGGCTCCGATGGCCAGACCGACCTGGGTCCGCGGCTTCGCGAGGAAAGCGAACCGATAGGCAAAGAATGCCTGGTCGCTGTTAAACTTCGTGCCGACATCGCCGCCGACGTTGTAGGTCGAGTCCCCGAAAGTGATGTCTCGATCCAGCACGCGCGTCGATGAGCGGCGAGCGAACTGATAACCCACCTCCAACTCGTGGCGCCGCCCGGGACGCCAACGTACGGCAAACCGCGGCTCGAGCCTCCTCGTCTCCAGGCCGAGATCGTCTTCGGCATCGACATCGGTGCCGTTCCCATTCGAGCCGTCGACTCGAATGTTGGTGTTGAGGATGACCGTGGTGAGCGACACGCCGAATTGAAGCCGGTCGTACAGATTTGGGTGCGTACCCTGCGCTGCCAGCGTCGGGGCGACAAGCAGGGCCACGACGACCAGGTTGATGCTCCGCTCCGATGTCGGTTTCATGGACTCTAGGCTACCGCCGAAAACGACTCCTCCCACCTACCCCTTAGTCCAATAGAGACCTTCCCCGAACCAGCCTTTTGTCCTACGGCCGATACGCAAGTCGTTACGCGTCTTACACAAATCACTTGGAACCGGGGATGGGTATGCGGGACACGATCACGCGCTCGCTTCACGGGATGTTCAGCCTTGGCGTTGGACTGATGTGCGTTTCCGGAGTCGCAGCCGCGCAGGGCGCTGCTGCCAAGCCCAACATCGTCATCATCTGGGGCGACGACATCGGCCAGTCGGACATCAGCGCGTACTCGATGGGCTTGATGGGCTTTCGAACGCCCAACATCGACCGCGTTGCGAAGGAAGGCATGATCTTCACCGACTACTACGCGGAGCAGAGCTGCACCGCGGGTCGTGCGTCATTCATCACCGGCCAATCGGGTTTGCGCACCGGAATGACCAAGGTCGGTCTGCCCGGCGCGACGCTCGGCCTCCAGGCGGCGGACCCGACGATCGCCGAGCTGCTCAAGCCGCTCGGCTACGTGACCGGCCAGTTCGGCAAGAACCACCTCGGCGACCGGAACGAATTCCTGCCCACCGTTCACGGATTCGATGAGTTCTACGGCAACCTCTATCACCTGAACGCCGAAGAAGAACCGGAGCTGCCGGATTACCCCAAGGACACGGCGTTTCGTTCACAATTCGGTCCGCGTGGTGTGCTTGACTGCAAAGCGTCTCCCACAGACGATGCCACGGTCCAGCCGCGCTTCGGCAAGGTCGGCAAGCAGGTGTGCAAGGACACCGGACCGCTGACCAAGAAACGCATGGAGACCATCGACGATGACATCGCCAATCGAGCGGTCGACTTTCTCCAGCGGCAGAAGAAGACCGGCAAGCCGGTGTTCTTGTGGGTGAACTTCACCCACATGCATCTACGCACCCATGCCAAGCCGTCGAGCATCGGTCAAGCCGGGCGGTGGCAGAGTATTTACCACGACGTCATGATCGACCATGACCGGAATGTCGGGACGGTTCTCAAGGCGCTCGACGACCTCGGCATGACGGCCAACACGTTCGTGATGTACTCGACCGACAACGGCCCACACATGAATACCTGGCCTGACGGCGCGATGACTCCGTTCCGGAACGAGAAGAACTCGAACTGGGAAGGGGCCTATCGGGTGCCGTGTATGGTCCGCTGGCCGGGGAAGATCAAGCCGGGCCAGGTCTCGAACGAGATCGTCGCCCACCACGACTGGCTGCCGACGCTGCTGGCCGTAGCCGGGGACTCTCAGGTAACCCAAAAGCTCCTGAGTGGCTACAAAGTCGGCGACATGACGTACAAGGTCCACCTCGACGGCTATAACCTCGTGCCCTACCTCACAGGCAAAGTCGCCAAAGGTCCACGCGAGTCATTCATTTACATCAATGACGACCAACAGGTGACTGGGTTGCGGTACGACAACTGGAAGTTCGTCTTCCTGGAGCAGCGCTCGCAGGGCACGCTCAACGTGTGGGCCGAACCATTTACGCCGCTCCGCTTCCCGAAAATCTTCAACCTGCGGATGGACCCCTACGAGCGAGCGGACATCACCTCGAACACCTACTACGACTGGGTAATGGACCACGCGTTCATGTTCGTGCCAGCGCAGGCCTTTGTCGGCGAGTTCTTGGCCACGTTCAAGGATTACCCCCAGCGCCAGAAGGCGGCGAGCTTCAACCTCGATGAGATCCTCGACAAAATGAAACAGAGTGGCGGCAGCCATTGAGATCCACCGCGGCGTTGGCCACCATCGTGGTGATCGCGGGCGTGGCGGCGCTCAGCTGGCGTGCGCTGCGCGCCAAGCCGGCAAGTGTGCAGCGTGACGGATCAGCGGTCTTCCTCCCGACCATTGAAAACCGCGATCCCGCA
>DATFVZ010000122.1:0-3365 GCA_035259785.1 Gemmatimonadales bacterium | reverse complement strand
GATCCCCGCCGCTTTTTTTGTGTCTGTGAGCTTCGGTCTGGTGACTTAGGACACCGAGCGTGGGAGCTTGCGCTCCGATCATTCGGGATCGCCCTTCTGGCCTTGTTAGTGTCTTCAGCAGAAGGAGGTTGTCCCGATGAACCGCAAGGGTTTTACCCTGATTGAACTTCTGATCGTCGTCGTAATCATCGGCATTCTGGCCGCGATTGCGATTCCGAAGTTCGCCAACACGAAGGAGAAGGCATATCTGGCTTCGATGAAGTCAGATCTGCGCAACCTGATCACCGCTGAAGAGGCGTATTTCGCCGACTCGGTGAAGTACACGAGTAACCTGGGCACGCAGTACAACACGACCAGCGGCGTAGTCGGCCCCACCATCACGGTGACGGCTGATGGGTTCACCGCCACGGTGTCCCACACGACGACGACGAAGACCTGCGCGATTTACGTCGGGTCGACTCCGCTGGCGCCTGCCAACAAGGAAGGCGAGCCGAAGTGCGCCTAATGCCTTTGGGCTGAGGCGTGAAAGAGCGGCGGGGAGCGATCCCCGCCCCTTTTTTTTCTGGTCATTCGAGCAACCTGATAGTGCATATTGTTGCACCGTGGCAGCGCCTCAGACTGTCTCCGCTCCTTCCCCCTCCCCACAGGGGGGGCGCCCCAAGCCGGCGCTCCGCGTCGAGCTGCTGTTCTACCTGACATTTCTTGTCGCTTTCGCGCTCTTGGTGGGCGTCGCCACCTCGCTGCTGACGCTGGCCATGGCCCCCGAGAGTGGCGTTCTGCTCGTCATCATTCTCATCGCGGTCGAGGTGGCCATCTTCGTGCTCTACGGCCGGTGGCTCGTCAGCCGCCTGGTCTTGAGGCCGCTTGACCGCGTGATGCAGGCGGCTGATGCGGTCGCAGATGGCGACCTGGGAGCCCGCGCCCCCGGTGCCGACACCCGGGACTTCGCCACCCTTGCCGAACGTCTGAACCGAATGACCGAGCGCCTGCTCGATGCGCAGAGCCAGCTCGTGCGCAGCGAAAAGCTGGCGAGCATCGGCCGGCTGGCAGCCGGTGTGGCTCACGAGGTGGGTAACCCGCTGGGTGCGATCGGCACCTACGTCGAGGTGCTGCGCCGCCGCGGCGCGGACCAGGAAGTCACCGAAGGGATGGCCAACGAGCTCGAGCGGCTGGATCGGATCGTTCGAAGCCTCCTCGACTACGCACGGCCCCAGGAAGACCCCCTCGTTCCCGTCGACCCGTCTCGCATCGTTCGGGGAGCGTTCGAGCTGCTGCGCGCCCAGGGAGCGTTTCGCGCCGTGAACGCAAACACCGACATTTTCCCGCACGTCCCCGAGATCGCCGGGCGCGCCCACGTGCTTCAGCAGGCCCTTGTGAACCTCCTGCTCAACGCCGTCGACGCCACGCCGCCTGGTGGGACGATCGTGATTGGGGTTCGCCGCTGGGCGTACGAGCCGGGGCGATCGCCGCCGAAACGCAACAGCGATCCCGGTTTCGCAGTGTTCCCGCGGGCGGTCGAGCGCAGGCCCGCTCGAATGGAGTTTGCGGCGGGGCAACCGGGAGCGTTGGTCTTCGTCGCCGATGCGGGCCCGGGCATCGCACCGGCGGATCGTGAGAAGGTCTTCGAGCCCTTCTATACGACGAAGGATCCGGGCCGGGGCACGGGTCTGGGGCTGGCGATCGTAGCCCGGACGGTTTACGAGATGGGCGGCGTCGTGTGGGTCGACGCCGCGCGCGAGGGGGGAGCAGCGTTCAAGCTCTTCTTCCCCGTTGCCGTCCCTGCGTACCCCCTCTCCTATGGGGCGGCGGGGTCAGTGGGTGGGGCGTGAAGCGCGTTCTGGTTGTCGACGACGAACCGGGCCTGCGCCAGAGCCTGGGGCTGCTACTGACCGATGCCGGCTATTCTGTGACCGCCGAGCAGAACGGCCGCCGCGCGCTCGAGCGAGCGACGGCTGAGCCATTCGATCTGGTGCTGTGTGACGTCCGTATGCCCGAGATGGATGGTCTCACCTTCCTCCGTCACTACCGCGAGCGCGGCGGCAGTGCGCTGGTCATTGTCATGAGCGCCTATGGCGGTGAGGACGCGGCCATCGCGGCGATGAAGGAAGGCGCCTACGATTACGTGCCCAAGCCGTTCCGTCCCGATGAGGTCGTGCTCACGCTGCGAAAAGCCGAAGAACGCGAGCGGCTCCGCGAGGAAGTCGCAGGCCTCCGGGCGCAGCTCGCGACGGGACCTGCCGAGCGCGGTCTCGTCGCCGAGAGCGGCGCCATGCGCCAGGCGCTGGCTTTGGTCGCGCGCGTGGCGGAGCACAACACCACCGTGCTGATCACCGGCGAGAGCGGAGCGGGCAAAGAGGTGATCGCCCGTGCGGTCCATCGGGCCAGCCCGCGCGCACGCAGGGCCTTTGTCGGCATCAACTGCGCCGCCATTCCCGAAGCACTGCTCGAGTCCGAGCTGTTCGGTCACGTTCGCGGCGCGTTTACGGGCGCGACGGCCGACAAGACGGGGCTGTTCGAGGCGGCAAACGGTGGAACGCTGCTGCTCGATGAGATCGGGGAGCTCCCCGTTGGGCTACAGGCAAAGCTCCTCCGCGTACTGCAGGAGGGCGAGATCCGGCGGGTGGGCGATCAGAAGACGCGGCAGGTGGATGTCCGCGTGCTCGCTGCCACCGCTCGCGACCTGGAGGCCGAATCGCGCGCCGGGCGTTTCCGCGAGGACTTGTTCTATCGCCTCAATGTCGTGGCAATCGAGCTGCCGCCGCTTAGGAAGCGCCGTGAGGACGTCGCGCCGCTAGCGCGCCACTTCGCGGCGCAGCTGGCCAAGCGCTTCGCGCACCCGCTGTCGATCAGCGATGCAGCGCTCAAATGGCTCGAGGAACAGGAATGGCCCGGCAACGTGCGGGAGCTGGAGAACGCGATCGAGCGCGCGGCGGTGCTTTCGAACAAGGAAATACTCGAACCCGGCGCCTTTTCCGACGCACAACGCACGACGAGCGACGCACGCGTTGGCACGCTCGACGAAGCTGTCGAGGCAGCCGAACGCGTGGCCATCACCGCCGCTCTATCTGCCACCAACGGCAATCGCCGGCAAGCCGCGCAGAGCCTCGGTGTGAGCCTCAGAACGCTGTTTTACAAAATTGAGCGCTACGGTATCAGCTAATGCAAGACTTTGCACGTATGAAGCGTTCTGCACGCCTTCGCGGTGTCTCCTCTCAGCGTAAGTATTTGTATATCATCAGCTTATGTTCAGGCACGGTTCCTGTAATAGCAGCCTAGCAACGGAGGATTTCATGCGCCGCAACGGCTTCAGCATGGTCGAAGTGCTCTTCGTACTGATCCTGGTCGGCTTGATTGCCACGATCGGG
>DATFVZ010000121.1:0-30185 GCA_035259785.1 Gemmatimonadales bacterium | reverse complement strand
TGTTCGATTTCGCTGGACAGCGCGCGCATGTCGTCGACCGATGCGCCGCGACCGTGCACCATCACGAGCGCGGCGGATGCGGTGTCGAGCGTCGCGCCCCACACGAAGATTGGTTGATCGCGATGTGGATCTCTAGGCATGGGTCGCGTCTCACCTCCTCGCATAGGTCAGGCTGACATTCCAGAGCACGGCACGAATCGGAGGCATCTCGGCGACGAAACGACAGCGTGGCGAGTGCTTCCGCAACCACACAGCCGGCTGTCTTAGCGGGCTCCGTCACCGTCAAGTTGATTTGCTCGTCCACGCGGGGCACCTTAAGCGCGTCATGTTAGTCCTCGATGAGAGCGCCGTTGCGCAACGGCTGCGTTACCCAGATCTCATTCCTGCCATCGCGCAGGCCCTGGCCGATCTGTCGGCGGGGAAGGTCGTGCAGCCGGTGCGTGTCGTGCTGCCAATCGCCCCACATGCGGGCTTCTTTGGCGTGATGCCCGCCTACGCGGGCGCCATGGGCGCCAAGCTCGTCACGTTCTATCCGCAGAACGTCGGGGTCCACACCCACCACGCCCTCATCGTGATGTTCAAGGCCGAGACGGGCGAGCCGCTCGCGGTGATGGACGGGCGGCTCATCACTGAGATGCGCACCGCCGCGGCGTCAGCTGTAGCGACGCAGCGGTTAGCGCGCCCGGACGCCAATGTGCTCGGCATCATCGGATCCGGCGTGCAGGCGAAGAGCCACCTCGCCGCGCTGCGCCACGTCCGTCAATTCAAGGAAGTCCGCGTGTGGAGTCCGCGAAACGCACCGGCATTCGCGCAACGACATGGCGTGAACGCCGTGTCGAGTGCGGCAGATGCCGTGCGCGGCGCGGACGTCGTGGTCGTCGCCGCGAGCTCGACGACGCCGATCCTGCAAGGCCGCTGGCTCGCGCCTGGCACCCACGTCAACGCGATCGGCGCGACTCGCCCCAACTGGCGCGAGCTGGACGATGATCTCGTCACGACAGCACGCGTGTTCGTCGATTCACGTGAGGCCGCGCAACGCGAGTCAGGCGATGTCATCGCCGCCAAGGGAGAGATTACGGAGATCGGCGCGGTAGTAGCCGGAACCGCTCCCGGTCGCCGCAACGCAACGGAGATCACGCTGTTCAAGTCGGTAGGTGTCGCGGTCGAAGATGTGGCCGCTGGCGCGTTGGTGTTGCATGCTTGAAGCGGTACGGCCGATCGCGTTGAAGGAGATCCGCGAAGCGCAAAAGCGGATCGCCGGGACGATCGTTCGCACGCCGCTGATCCGGCTGGATCTGGGGCCAGGACTTCCGGACGTGCGGCTCAAGCTCGAAAACCTGCAGCCGATCAACGCGTACAAGCTGCGCGGCGCCGCCAACGCTGTCGCCTTGCTGTCCGACGCCGAGCGCCGGCGCGGGGTCTGGACGATCAGCGCCGGCAATGCGGGGCAGGGAGTCGCGTACGCGGCGCGCGCCGCGGGCGTGCCGTGCACCGTCGTCGCAATCGAGACGGCTCCGACTGCGAAGCTCGACCGCATGCGGGCGCTCGGCGCGAAGCTCGTGCTCGTCTCATACGCCCGCGCCTGGCAGGCGCTCGATGATCGTTCGTATCCCGGTGTGGAAGGGACGTTCATTCATCCATTCGACGATCAGAATTTCATCACCGGGCATGCGACGATGGGCCTCGAGATTCTCGAAGACGCCCCCGACACGGTTGCCATCATTGCGGCTATTGGTGGCGGCGGGCTGGTCACAGGCGTCGCCAGTGCCATGAGAGCGCTCAAGCCGGAAATCAAAGTGTGGGGCGCCGAGCCGGAGACTGCCGCGCCGCTCGCGCGCTCGCTCGCCAAGGGCTCCGCGCAGGAGTTTCCGGAATGGAAAGCCACATTCGTCGATGGGGCGGGCGGCAAAAGCGTCTTTCCGCGGATGTGGCAGCGCATGCAGCCGGTGGTCGACGGTTGCATCGTGGTGAGCTTGGAGGAAGTGAAGCGCGCCATGCGCCTGATGGCCGAGAAGGCCCGGGTGATCGCCGAAGGGGCGGGTGCGCTGGGCTTGGCCGCGGCGCTGACGGGCAAGGCGGGGAAGGGACCCGTCGTGGCGATTGTCTCCGGT
Organism: Gemmatimonadales bacterium; assembly: GCA_035259785.1. Taxonomy (GTDB): domain Bacteria; phylum Gemmatimonadota; class Gemmatimonadetes; order Gemmatimonadales; family GWC2-71-9; genus 20CM-2-65-7. The sequence goes on along the minus strand of DATFVZ010000121.1, from coordinate 28,074 downwards.
GGCAACATTGACTTGGCGAAGTTCTTTGAGCTGGTAAACGGGGCCTAGGGCCCAGGGCCTGGGGCCCAGGGTCTGCAACCTTCGGAAGGAGTGCCCCATCCAATTCTCAAATCCATCCCTGGGGTCCCGTATGCGGTTTGGCGTACTTCTCCTCGCAGCTCTCCTCGCTGGTCCGGCGCTGTCGGCCCAGGACGATGTCCCATCCGATGGGCAGTGGCTGATCGAACGGGCCAAGCAATCGGGCAAAGTTCACCTCACCGTCCGTTACGGCGACCAAGGAGACCGGTACTCGAGCAACTGGGGCCGGACCGTGCTCTTGAGCGAGTTCGTGGGTCTCTCCGCGGCTGACATGGATGGGTCGGGGCAGACGGTGAACTTCAAGATCGTGCGGTCCGCCGGCACACTCACGTGTGAGGGCTGGTTCGCGCGCGGCAAGGGCTCGGGCCATTTCACATACGAGCCGAACGCCAATTTCGTCGCCGAGCTGACCAAGCGCGGCGTCAACGCGCCAACGGAGTGGGAGCAGTTCCAGATGACCATGGCGGGCGTCGGACTGGATCTCGTGGACGAGCTGAAGCGCCAGCGGTACGACACGCCGACTGCCAGTGTGCTTGCACGGATGGCGACCCACGGCGTGGATCTCGAATACGTCCGGGATCTCGGCGCGCGGGGGTATCACTTGGAAGAACCGGAGAGCCTGGTCCGGATGCGGGATCACGGAGTGGACCCGGATTTCATCGAGTCACTGGACCGCGCGGGCTACAAGAAGTTGAGTGCGGAAGAGCTCGTGCGGATGCGCGATCACGGTGTGAATCCGGAATTCATAGAGGAACTTGGAAAAGCCGGCTACAAGAACCTCAGCGTCGAGAATCTCGTGCGGCTGCGTGATCACGGTGTGACCGAGGAGTACATCGTGGATATGAAGGAAGCCGGCTACGCGCCCGCGGACCCCGAGGAGCTGGTGCAGTCACGCGACCATGGCGTCGATCCGTTCTACATTCGGTCGCTCAAAGCGGCGGGCTACGAGGGTTTGACTCTGCATGAGCTGCGCCGGGCCCGCGATCATGGCGTGACCAAGAGCTTTATTGAGCGGGTGAAGTCCAGCGGGTACGGCAAGCCGTCGATCGACGAGGTGATCCGTCTGCGCGATCGGGGGCTCGACGTAGGGTCGAGACCCTAGCACAGCTTACGCCATGCGGCCGCCCGCCGCGGCAACTTCTTTCTCCCACCGTCCGGTTGCTTTGAGAAAGAACGTCATTGCGTGCGAGAGCGCTGCGAACAACAGCACGACGGCGGTGCGCCGTCCCGCGAACACATCGAGGATCGCGCCCCAGCCCACTGAGTAGCCTCGGCGCGCGCGCGCGGCACGGGTACCCATGCGCTCCCAGCCGCGCGAAACCAGCACGACTCTGGTGCCTCCCGGCTCCGGCACGAAGCGGACTTCGACATCCTGCGCTTCACTCGCGTGCTGAGACGGATGCCACGTGAAGCCGACGCACCGCGGCGGATCCCAGGCGGTGATCTTCCCCCACTGAAACCGCCGGCCGTCGGTGAATTCTTCGTAAATCAGCCCGCCAAGGCGGCACTCGAACACGACGCGTTTGACCAGTTTGCCGCCGATGGAATGCGTCGAAGTCGGCCACCACTGCGAGAATTCGGTCGTGAACCGTTGGAAAGCTTGCTCGGGTGTCCACGAGACCGGGGTGTTGCGCTCGATGGGAGCATAGGCGGACTCGGTGTGTTTGGTCATGAGCGTCTCCGTTTGGTGCCGGAGCCCTGGCGGGGGTTGGGGTGAGGGTCGGAGGCCGCGTACGCCGCGAGCACGTCGTCCCACAAGGATTCCAGGTATTCGCGCAACTCGGCCAAACCTTCGCGGTGCGCGCGGTAGAAGCGCCGGGTGCCCTCGCGGCGGTCGGTGACGAGCTTGGCGGCGCGCAGCACCTGGAGGTGCTGCGACACGGTGGGTTGCTGGATGCCGGCGATCCGCGCCAACTCGCCAACCGTATGCGGCCGGCGCCGCAGGCGCTCAAACAGCGCACGGCGCGTGGGGTCGGCGAGAGCGGCCAAGGCGGCATCATAGGCCATGGCCTATATAGCTGCATTCCTAATAATTGCGCAAGGGCGGTGTTTTCGTTGAGGCTACTGGATCAATCCGCGAGTTCCAGTTTCAGATTCACCCACGCGCCATTCTTGGCACTCGACTCGACCGCCGCGTGAATGAACTTGACGCCGTGCGCGCCGTCTTCCACGGTCGGCACGAGTAGCGCCGCTTTGTCGGGCGCTCGCTTCGCGCGACGCGCGCGGATCTGCTCAGCCAGATCGCGATACAGATTGGCGAAACCTTCGAGGTACCCCTCCGGGTGACCTGACGGAATGCGGGTCGCGCGCGACGCAGCGGGACCGAGACTCGGGCCACCGCGCGAGAGCACGCGTGGCGGTTGCCCCACCGGTGAAGAGCGCAGCTGGTTGGGGTGCTCCTGGCTCCACTCGAGGCCGGCTTTCTCGCCGTACACCCGCAACCTGAGCCCGTTCTCGTTGCCCGGCGCCACCTGGCTGCTCCACAGGATGCCACGTGCGCCGTTCTCGAAGCGCAGCAACATGTGCACGTTGTCATCGAGCCTGCGGCCTGGAACGAGCCGGCTCACGTCCGCCGCGAGCTCGCGTACGGCGAGGCCGGTGACGAAGCCCGCGAGGTTGTACGCGTGCGTGCCGATGTCGCCAAGGCATCCGCCGACGCCGGCGCGTGCCGGATCGACGCGCCACGCGGCCTGCTTCTGGCCCGTGTCTTCCAGCTTGGTCGTGAGCCAATCCTGCACGTACTCGACGTGGACGATCCGGATCGTGCCCAGCTCACCCGCGGCGATCATCTCGCGCGCCTGCCGAACCATCGGGTAGCCGGTGTAGTTGTGCGTGACGCCAAAGACGAGACGGGTGCGCTTCACCGTCTGCACCAGGTCGAGTGCGTCTTCGACTGTGGTGGTCATCGGCTTGTCACAGATCACGTCGATGCCGCGATCGAGAAAGGCACGAGCGATGGCGTGATGACTGTCGTTCGGCGTGACGATGCTGACGACCTCGATGCCGTCGGACCGCTTCGCTTCGGCCGCGGCCATCTCGGCGAAGCTCGCGTAGACGCGGTCCGGCGCGAGACGGAGATCCGCGCCCGACTCTTTGGCGCGTTGTGGATCGGACGAGAGGGCGCCCGCGACGAGATCGTACTGACCGTCCATGCGGGCGCACAGCCGATGCACGCCGCCGATAAACGCTCCGCGTCCACCGCCAACCATGCCGAGCCGAAGCGGGCGCTCGACTCCTGAGCCGGCCGATGCCTCTACCATGTCAGGCGATCCCGAGCATCCGCTGATTTTCCGCGAGATCGGTCCCCGAGCCCGCGAAATCGTCGAACGCCTGCTCTGTGACGCGAATGATGTGGTCGGCGATGAACTTCGCGCCCTCGCGAGCGCCGTCCTCCGGATGCTTGATGCAGCACTCCCACTCGAGCACTGCCCAACCGGGGTAGTCGTACTGCGCGAGCTTGGAGAAGATCGACTTGAAGTTCACCTGCCCATCGCCCAGGGACCGGAAGCGGCCGGCGCGATTGATCCACGACTGGAACCCGCCGTACACGCCCTGGCGGCCCGTTGGATTGAACTCGGCGTCCTTGACGTGAAACATGCGGATGCGGTCGTGATAGAGGTCGATGTACTCGAGATAGTCGAGCTGCTGCAGTACGAAGTGACTGGGATCGTACAGGAGGTTGCACCGTTTGTGTCCGTCGACGCGTTCGAGGAACATCTCGAAGGTCACCCCGTCGTGCAGATCCTCACCGGGATGGATCTCGAAGCAGGCGTTGACGCCTTGCTCATCGAAGGAATCGAGAATCGGACGCCAGCGCTTGGCGAGCTCGTCGAACGCGGTCTCGACCAACCCGGCGGGCCGCTGCGGCCAGGGATACATGTAGGGCCACGCGAGCGCCCCCGAAAACGTGGCGTGCTCAGTGACGCCGAGCCGGCGCGACGCCTTCGCCGCATTCTTGACCTGCTCGACCGCCCACGCCGTGCGTGCCGCCGGCTTGCCGCGGACTTCGGGCGCCGCGAAGGCATCGAAGGCGGTGTCGTACGCGGGATGCACGGCGACCAGCTGGCCCTGCAGATGCGTCGAGAGCTCGGTGACTTGGAGCCCGCGCTCGGCCAGGATGCCTTTCACCTCGTCACAGTAGGTCTGGCTCTCGGCCGCCTTCTTGAGATCGAAGAGGCGAGCGTCCCAGCTTGGGATCTGGACGCCCTTGAAACCGAGCCCCGCAGCCCAGCCGGCGATTCTCTTGAGGTTGTTGAATGGCGCTGCATCGCCAGCGAACTGCGCCAGGAAGATGGCCGGACCTTTGATCGTTTTCATGGCGCTAAGCTACACCTCGCTGCAGATTGGCGCTCATGATCCAACTTCTTGCCTCCCTCGCGCTTGTTGCCACGCTCGCACAACAGCCTCGCGTCCTCGTCTTCTCCAAGACCGCGGGCTACCGGCACTCCTCGATCCCCAACGGCATCGCCGCGATCAAGAAGCTCGGGCTGGCGAATGGCTTCGCGGTTGACACGACTGAGAACCCCGGCGCTTTCACACAGAAGAACCTGTCGCGATACGCCGCCGTGGTCTTTATGAGCACCACCGGCGACGTTCTGAACGCGGCGCAACAGGACGTCTTCGAGCGCTATATCCAAGCGGGCGGCGGATACGTCGGGGTGCATTCGGCGACCGATACCGAGTACGACTGGCCGTGGTATGGCCGGCTGGCGGGCGCCTATTTCAACGGCCATCCCAACAACCCCAACGTGCGCAAAGGTAGTTACCGACTGATCGACTCGGCTCACGTGTCGACTAAAGGAATGCCTGCGCGGTTCGATCGCGAAGACGAGTTCTACAACTTTAAGTCGATCGATCCGACCATCCATGTGCTCGTCGAGATCGACGAAACGAGTTACGAGGGAGGCACGAACGGCGCGCACCACCCCATGAGCTGGTATCACAATTTCGATGGCGGCCGCGCGTGGTACACGAACATGGGACACACCGAAGCGACGTACACCGAGCCGCTCTTCCTCCAACATCTGGTCGGCGGCCTGCGCTACGCGATCGGCACCGGGAAAGTCGATTTCGGCCGCGCCCGGCCCGAAGAGAATCGCTTCACCCGCGTCGTGCTCGCCGAGAAGCTCGATGAGCCGATCGAGCTCGCGGTGCTGCCGGACGAACGCGTGGTGTTCATCGAGCGGCACGGCTACGTCAACCTGTACAAGCCCACCGATGGTCAGGTACACCGCATCGCGACGATCCCGGTCAGCACGAAGTACGCCGATTCGAGCCAGGCCGAAGATGGCCTCCTCGGCCTCGCGACCGATCCCAGCTTCGCGACCAACGGCTGGCTCTACATGTACTACTCGCCGGCGGGACCCGACGCGAAGAACGTCCTCGCGCGCTTCACGCTGGTGGGAGACTCACTCGATCTCGCGTCGAAGAAAGTGCTGCTCGAGATCCCGGTGCAACGCCGCGCGTGCTGTCACACCGGCGGCTCGATTGCGTTCGACACCAACGGCAATCTTTACGTCTCGACCGGCGACAACAGCAATCCGTTCGCGACCAGGTACGCGCCAATCGATGAACGCCCCGGCCGCGACCCGTGGGACGCGCAGAAGTCGTCCGCGAACACCAACGACCTGCGCGGCAAGATCATTCGGATCCATCCAGAGCCCGATGGCAGCTACACGATTCCGCAGGGGAACTTGTTCGCAAAGGGCACTGCCAAGACACGGCCCGAGATCTACACGATGGGCCATCGCAACCCCTATCGGATTTCGGTGGACAAGCGAACCGGCTTCGTCTACTGGGGGGAGGTCGGTCCTGACGCTGACACCGACTCGGCAGGTCAGGGACCGCGCGGGTACGATGAGATCAATCAGGCGCGGACTCCCGGGAATTACGGGTGGCCCGACTTTGTCGGAAACAACCAGGCCTACAACCACACGCGGTTCATCGATTCGACCACCACGGAGACCGGCCCGCTCTTCGATGCGGCACGCCCCGTCAATAACTCCCCGAACAACACCGGTGTAAACGAGCTGCCGCCGGCGCGCGGCGCCTTCATCTGGTATCCGTACGGCCCATCGCCCGACTTCCCGATCGTGGGCACCGGCGGACGCACCGCCGAGGCGGGGCCCGTGTTCTACCGCGACGATTTCCGCAGCGCGCCCCGGCCCTTTCCGCAGTACTACGACGGCAAGCTGTTCATCTATGAGTTCATGCGGCATTGGATCATGGCCGTCTCGATGGACAAGAATGGCGACCTGGTCTCGATCGAGCAGTTCATGCCGAGCGCGAAATTCGCCGCCCCGATCGAGATGGAGTTCGCGCCGACTGGCGACCTCTATGTCCTCGAGTACGGCACGTTGTGGTTCCAGGGCAACGATGATGCGCGGCTGGTCCGCATCGAGTACAACGCGGGCAATCGCAAGCCGATCGTCGCGGCAGCGGCTGATCAGCCCAAGGGCGCGCTGCCGCTGCGGGTCCAATTGTCGTCGGCGGGCACGGTCGATCTCGACGAAGACTCGCTCCGGTACGAATGGACGCTTTCGCAGCGCGGGAAGGTCGTCGCACGAGTGACGACGCCGAACCCGGGCATCACATTGAGTCAAGCGGGCACCTACATCACACGGCTGACGGTGACGGACACTCATGGCGCGTCGGCTAGCGCGGACTCGATCGTGATCGTGGCAGGGAATCAGCCGCCCGTGGTCGGCATCGATCTCGTCGGTAGCAATAAGACGTTCTTCTTTCCTGAGGTGCCGGTGCGCTATGCGGTGCGCGTGACCGACCGCGAAGACGGGACGACCAGCGGTCCTGCCGGCCCTCGCCGGATCCCGGCCCAGCGCGTCGCGGTGAGTGCGCAGTACCTCAAAGACGGACCGGCGACGAATCCCGTCGATCAAGGACGGCAGTTGATCGAAGCCGGGGACTGTCTCTCGTGCCATCAGCTAAATCGCAAATCGCTCGGACCCACGTACGTGGATGTCGCGCGCAAGTACCAGAACGACAGCACGGCAATGGCGCGTCTCGCCAAGAAGATTCGCGAAGGCGGATCGGGCGTGTGGGGGCCGGTCGCGATGCCGGCGCATCCAGCGCTCAGCGACGCACAGAGCGCCGCGATGGTCGCATACATCATGAGTCTTGCCGACACGACGCGCGCGCCGAGCTTGCCCGTGCGAGGCGCCTACATACCACCCGCGAGCGCGGGTGAGGCACCGCAAGGCGTGGTGCAACTGCGGGCCGTGTATAAGGACCGCGGGGCGAACGGCGTGCCGGCGATCACCACCGAGAAAACACTCGAGCTCAAATCGCCGACGGTCATCGTGGCGAACGGCGACATGTCGGATGGCGCGTCGAAGCAGACGGACGCCAGCGTGCCGATTCCATTCGTGCTCGCGAACCGGTCGGGCTCATCGGTCGCACTGCGGAAGATCGACCTGACAGGTGTGGGGGCCGTGACACTCATGGTCGCGGCCCCGTCGGCCTATCAGGCGAAAGGTGGGAAGATCGGCATGTATCTCGACTCCCCGAGCGGCACGTTGCTCGGCGAGAGCGAGCCGATTCAGCCCACCAGCGATCAAGGGCCGCTCGCGCGGCGTGTGGCGCTGCAGGGAGCGACCGGAGTGCATGACCTCTACTTCGTATTCACGAATCCCGATACCACTGGGGGCGGGGGCGGGTTTCTGTTTGCCGTGATGACTGCGACGTTCGAGCCTGGGGCTGTGGCACCGCGGTAATCCGCCCGTACCTTGGTGCCATGACCGCACCTGCCGCCACGGCATCAGCGCTGCGCCGAGTCATCGGCGTGTTCGGCCTCGCCGCCGCCATTTTCAACATCACGATCGGCGCCGCGATCTTCGTGCTGCCCGCGCACATGGCGGCGGCACTCGGCGCCGCGGCGCCATTGGCGTACGGCATCTGCGTCGTTGCCATGGCGCTGATTGCGCTGTGCATGGCGGAAGCGGGAAGCCGAGTCGCGCAGAGCGGCGGCCCGTACGCGTACGTGCAAGCCGCGTTCGGTCCGTTCCTCGGCTATCTCTGCGGCGTACTGCTGTGGTTGGGCCTCACGTTCGCCATGGCGGCCGTCGCCACAGTGTTGGCCGACGCGCTGGCCACACTGATCCCGGCGCTGAGCGGAACGGCACCCCGCGCCCTCATACTGGGGGCCACGTTCACTGTGCTCGCCATCGTCAATGTGCGCGGGGCCGCATGGGGCTCGGGTCTGAGCGGGATTTCGACGCTGGCGAAGCTGTTGCCGCTCGTCGCGTTCGTCGTGCTGGGCCTGCCGCACGTGAACGCTGCCAACCTGACCATCGCGGCGCTGCCGCCCGTCGCCGAGATCGGCCGAGCCGGCTTGCTACTCATGTTCGCATTCTTTGGAATGGAAGCGGCTCTCCAGGTCAGCGGAGAGGTGATCAATCCGTCCCGCGTTGTCCCGCGGGCCATCGCGCTGGCCTTGCTCGGAGTCGGATTCCTGTACGTGTCGGTGCAACTGGTCGCGCAGGGTGTGCTCGGCGCCACCCTAGCCGCGCCCGAGACTGCCAAGGCACCCTTGGCGGCCGCGGCCGCCCAATTCGCGGGCACAGCAGGGGCCCGGCTGATCCTGATCGGGATGATCGTCTCGACGTTTGGGTTCATGACGGCAATGATGCTCTCCACGCCGCGAACCCTGTTTGCGCTGGCCTCCGATGGCTACCTACCGCGACCTCTGGCCGCGGTTCATCCAGTTCACAGCACTCCACATGTCGCGATCCTCGTCCAGGGCGTGATCGTGTTCCTGATAGCCCTCACGGGCACGTACGTGAAGCTCGCGCTCATGGCGAACGTGGTCATCCTGCTCGTGTATCTAGCGTGCTGCCTCGGGGTATGGCGCCTGCGGCGTCGCAATGTCGTCGCCGCTCCTGAAGCCCATGAAGCTACGACGTTCCGGATGCCTGGTGGGGCCGTCGTGCCGTGGCTTGCCGCGGCGCTCATCGTGGCCCTGTTGGTGCCGGCGACCGCGGACGAGTGGAAGCTCACCGGCGCCGTTGTGGCGATCGCTTCGCTCGGGTTCCTGAGACGGCGACGTTAATAAGGAAGACCATGCTCAAGATTCATGCATCCATCCTCCTCCTGACCACTGCTGCCTCCGTGCACCTATTCGCCCAAGATACGACGGGGACGCCGGCACCCGATCCTATCATTCAGCTCGTCGCGCGACTCGAGCTCGAACGGTACAAGGCGACGATCAAGGGCCTCACCCAATTCGGTGACCGCCGGCAAGGGACTGCTCGAAACCGCGCCGCGGTCGATTGGATCGAGCAGCAGCTGCGGAGCTATGGGTGCAGCGATGTCTCACGGCTCACCTACGACTTCGATCCTCAACAACGTGACGGGGCGAGGAGTCCGCGTGACACCACGCGCGCCGCTGGTGGCGGCCGCTATCGCGGGATTCGCGCCCGCACGGGCGTCAATAACGACTCAATGCGCCAGCCCGATGCAGCGCTCCGGAAGCTCAACGCGGAGCCGAGCAAGCCAGGGGAGCGGCAGGAGGTCTACTGCACCAAGATCGGCCGCACGCATCCCAACGAGATGTACATCATCGGCGCGCACATGGACGGGATCGGGTGGGGTGAAGCGGCAAACGACGATGGCTCCGGCACAGCGGTCGTCATGGAGCTGGCGCGAATCTTCGCGAGCGCCGATGTGCAGACCGAGCGGTCGATTCGCTTCGCACTCTGGAACAACGAGGAGACGGGCTTGAACGGCGCACGTGCCTACATCGCGCAGCGTCAGGCGCTGCAGGGTAAGGAAGAGCCCGCCGGTTCGGGGAAGTATCCTGAGCCCACGTGGCTCGGCATGATCCAGCACGACATGATGATGTTCGACCACGGCATGCCGCGCGCCGACGGCACGCTCAGTCCTGAGCAGCGTCCCGAGGCGGATGTGAACATCGAATTCCAATCGAGCTCGAAATTCGTGGAGGCATCCCAACGGCTCGCGTGGATCTTTCACATCGCCAACGAGAAGTACGCGACGGACTATCCGGCCAGCGTGGGTCCGCACATGACGAACACCGACTCAGCGCCGTTCCAGGATCTGGTGGCGGCGATCAGCTTGCGTGAGAACGAGCGCGGCACCCAGGTCGGTGCCGGCTGGAGCCCGCACTGGCACCAGCCCACGGATCGCTACGCGACGTACAGCGACAAGGATTTCCGGCTCGGGCTGAACGCGGCACAGACGACGCTGGCGGCGGTCGCGGGGCTCGCCGGAGCGACGATCAAGTAATTGGAGGTTCCGCCTCCTCGACCCCCGATTCGAAGTCAACAGTGCTACGGCGAAACCATCAGGGTGACCTGGTCTCCCGGATTCACCGTAGCGATGTCGCTGCGCGACCGAGCGCTTCCATCGGTGGGACGCATCTCGAAGGTCAGCGTCGTCTGGAAGTGGACGATCGCGGGCGGGATGGTGAACACCTCGGTGTGCCCTCCCGTGACTCGTCCCAGCCGAAACAGGTGACCACTGCCGCGCACGAACACGTTCATATCCACCACGTTGTCGTTGACGACCTTCACCGTGGTGGGGGCTTCGGCCGTCGGTGAGGAGGAATTAGAACGAGTCGCGTGGCTGCACGCGGTTACCAGCAGCGCGACGGCAACCAGTCCGGTTTTCATGACAAAGGGACGCTGAGGAATCGCTCCGCCAACTGCGCGAGCCGTTCATTCCCCGCCGCCTTCGCATCGTCGAGAATCCGTTGGACGTGCGGCCTGAGCGTCGGCTCGCCCCAGCTGTAACCGGTGACGAGCTCCACGCTGTAGGAATCTCCGACATTCGCGCCCTCGAGCAGCGCCATCGCTGCTGCGGCATCGAAGCCCGGGTCGTCCCGCGGGGGTAAGCTGAAACGGCGCTCCGGACCGCCGGCGTCTTCTTTAATGAATGCACGTGACATCAGTGAAGGGTAACTAAAGGTGAGCGAAACATCCTCGCCGGGTGTTTCGTACCCTTCCTTCGTGACTCGCACAGCCAACGCGCGGATCGCCGGTTCCACGTTCCTCTTATATATCGTTGCCGGGATCACCAGTCTCTCCCTGACCGGCCATGAAGGCGCCCGAGGCGTCCTCGGCATCGTCACTTCGCTCTGTGCTCTGGTTCTTGGCGTCACGCTCTACGCGCTCACCCGCGATGAAGACTCTGACCTCGCTCTCCTGGCGCTCGGCTGCCGGTTCATTGAGGCAGTCCCCGGCGGCGAGAACCGGTCGGCCATCTTCTTCGCCGTCGGCAGCACGATCTTCGCTTGGCTCTTTCTGCGCGGTCGCATGATCCCCGTTTGGCTTGCGCGATTCGGCGTGATCGCCTCGGTTCTGCTGGTAATCCTCCTGCTGGTACAGCGCGCGGGCGTCTTCGCCAGCGCCGTCAGCTGGTCGTCCCCACTCACCTGGGTGCTGTGGTTCCCGATGCTCATCTTCGAAGTGACGCTTGCATTCTGGCTGCTGATCAAGGGAGTCGCCTGGCGACACGCACCATAGCACGACCGCCGTGAGCCATCGGAGGCGGCCGCCTAGCACCTGTAACGTCCCTGCATCACTTGTGTCGCACGGACGCACAACGTTTTGTCACGCGAGACGTTACCAATTTTGCGACGAGCTTTTTACACCAGCAGATCCGTCGGCCTCCTACCTTGATGTGAAGTCGTCAGCCTGCGCAATCCTCCACGTTGGGAGTACCGACCGTGACAATCGATTTCGCTCGACGCGCCACGCCCGACGGCGAGTCTTCGGACTCCGCAGCCGGCGCGTTGCTCGCCGTCGGGACCCGCCTGGACATGAGACCTCACCTCCTGCGCCTCCAAGGATTGTCGCGGCGGAGCCGCCACGATGCGCTCCGCTTACGGCTCGCCTCCTGGGCGTTCACCACGCGTCGAGTTCCGCAGGACGCCGTCAGCGTCATCCTACCACCGGAGGGTCGGCCGGTGGCCGGCGACCTGGTGCTCGCGCGAGTCGATGCGATCGGGCATCACGCGACGCTCCAGCTCGCGAACGGGCGGCGTCGCCAATTGTACCCGGGCACCGAGGTCGTGGCAGCGTACGGGAACCGATACGCGCCAAACCAATTCGAGGCCGAGGTTCCGACGTCCATGGCCCCGTGTCACCTCGTGGCCAGCGGCGGGATCGCCGCGCGGGCGCGATCGTGGCATGAGAAGATCGCGCGTGGACCGACGGGGATCACTCCGATCGGCCTGCTGGCGGATGCCGACGCGAACCGCATCAACCTCCGCAACTTTACGCTTGATCCAGTGGTGCCATCGCGAGAGTACCAGCCGACGACCATCGCCGTCGTGGGCACCTCTATGGATTCTGGCAAGACGACGACCTGTCTCCACCTCGTACGCGGGCTCATTGCCGGCGGATTGCGCGTCGGGTATGCCAAGGTCACCGGCACCGGTGCGTGCGGCGACTACTACGCGCTCCGGGATGCGGGGGCCGACCCCGTGCTCGACTTCACCGACGTCGGGCGGCCCTCGACGTATCTGCTGAGCCTTGAAGAGGTGGAGCACACGATGGTGTCCCTCGTGAACCACGTCACGCATTCGGGCGTCGACGCCATGGTCCTCGAAATCGCCGACGGTGTGCTCCAGCGCGAGACGGCGGAATTACTCAGCGGCTCGACGTTCCCGCAGCTCGTTGGCGGCATCGTGCTCGCCGCGCAGGACTCGATGGGTGCGCTGGCCGGGTTCCATTGGCTGCGTGAGCGGCGCACGCCCGTGCTGGCAGTGAGCGGGTTGCTCACGGCCGCACCGTTGCAGGTAGTGGAGACTCGTCAGGCGACCGGCATGCCCGTGTACGACCGTGACTCGTTGGCCACGGCGAGCGTGGCGATGGACCTGCTGGCCCAGGCACAACAACATGCCGAGGTCCCATCTTCAACCGTGATCGAGGTAGCCTGAACATGGCTCAGGAACAAATTCGGCCACGCTGGTCGCCGCCGCGAGGGCGCGTCGCGTTGCGCGCGGCTGCGAGCGATCCGACGCAGGAGTACCTCCTGTACGTCCCGCGAGACGCGGCGCCGGGCGCCCCAGTCATGGTGTCGGTGCATGGGATATCGCGCAACGCCACCAAGCACCCGGTGATATTCGCAGAGATGTGCGAAAAACTCGGCGTGGTGATGGTCGTCCCGATCTTCAAGAAGGACGCGCATAGGGACTACCAGCGCCTGGGGCGCAAGGGCCGTGGCAAACGCGCCGACCTGCTCCTCCATCGGTTGCTGGCTGAAGTGACATCCCTTAGCGGCGCCGACGTGACGCGTATTCATTTATTTGGGTTCTCGGGCGGCGGACAATTTGCCCACCGCTATGCGATGGCTCATCCCCACCGCGTGGCCAAGGTCGTCGTCGCCGCAGCGGGTTGGTACACGTTCCCCGATCCGCAGCAACGGTTCCCTTACGGCATCCGCCAGGTTCGCGCCCTCGAAGGCATCGCGTTCGACCCGGAGGCGTTTCTCCGCGTCCCCATGCGGGTGCTCGTGGGGAGTCTCGATACGACAATGGAGAACACGCGGAACACCGCCCGCACCGTTGCGCAGCAGGGCGCGACCCGCCTGGATCGAGCGCGGCGCTGGGTCACGGCGATGCAGGATGCGGCCACGGCCTTGGGCCTCGAACCTCAGGTGACGCTGGCCGAGGTCCCCGACATCGGGCACTCGTTCACCGCGTTTTGTGAGCGCGGCAAACTGGTCGACCTCGTCCGACAAGCGCTGTTCGGCGACGCCTCTTTCAGAGCACGGCGAGCCCGACCCCGCGATGAGCCCATAGAGGACAGTCCCGCTTCGACGGCGCCCGGCGGCCGCTGATGGCCAAGTCGCGCGGGTTGAGGGCGCGCGAGCGGTCAACAGACACTCCGGCGAGGCAGCAGCCCGCGCCTCTTGTCAGCAGTCGCGAGGATGAGACCGGTGGCTTGCCCGACACGGCCCCGCGATTGCCGAGTCGCGCCCGTCCCTTATGGCGTCAAGCGCAGACGTGGCTCCGTGTGGTGCCGCCGCGGCAGTTGCAGCGAGGGCTCGGAGTAGTGGCACTGCTCGCGATAGCCCTCCCGGTGTCTTTGTGGTTCCACTACCGCTGGCAGCATGTGTTCTCGAGGAACGCAGCCGTCCGCGGCCACGTCGCTGAGATCGGCACCCGAATCAGCGGCGTGGTTGCTGCGGTGACGGTCGATGCGGGCGATCGCGTCCGAGCGGGCGACGTGCTCGTGCGGCTCGAGGATCGACAGCTCGCGGCGGCAGTGGAGGAGGCGCGTGCCGCAGTCGCGGGGCTGCAGCGCACCATCGACGTGGAGCGCATGACCGTCGATCGCGAGCGTCGCCAGCTGGCGCAGCTCCGACCTGAAGCGGAGGCGAGGATCGCCGCCGCCAACGCCAGGGCCGAGGCCGCGCGCGTCGAAGCCGAGGGCGCCCGTCGGAATCACGAGCTGTTCGAGACCCTGCATGCGCGTGACGGGGTTGTCTCCACCGAGGAGCTTCGCGATGCGGAGTCCAAGCGACGCGCCGCCGAGGCCCGGTTCAACGAGGCCCAGGCAAACGCCGTCGTCGCGGCGCGTTCGGCGGAGCAGGGGACTCAGAGCGCCGCGGACGGGGTGGTCATCCGTCAGCGCGGGATCGCCGTGCTCGAAGCCAATCTCCTCGCCGCGCAAGCCCGGCTGACTCGCGCCGAGGACGCACTCGAGAGCGCCGCCATCCGCGCTCCTGAAAACGGCGCCATCGTCCGCCGTATCGTCGAGCCCGGGGGTGCAATCGCCGCCGGGCAGCCCGTCATCTCGATGTGGCTCGGGAGCGACCTCTGGGTCGAGGCGTGGATCAACGAGGACGACCTTGGAGCGGTGCACCGGGGCGCCGCGGCGACCGTGGCCTTTCAGTCGATCCCCGGCCGCGAGTTCACCGGCCGGGTGGACCGGATCGGTCTCTCGACCGATCTGGAGATCCCGCCGTCCGAGGTCCCACAGCCGCGCTCCTCGCGGATCAACGCAGCGCCTGTGGTCGGCTTGCGGATCCGACTCGACGACCCGCCGACCAATCTGGTGCCGGGCGTGTCGGCCGTTGTCGCGATCCAGAAGGCGAGGTGAGCGATGGCGATCGGCCTGCCCGCCACTGCGCACTCCGGCTGGTGGTCGGGGCTCGCACCGTCCAAGCGGCACCTCACCAGCGTCACGCTGATCGCGGTAACGATCGCCGCATGCCTGCCGTTCGCGGCCGCCGCGTCGCGCAGCCTCGCGCTGCCCGGGGGCTTACCGCACCAGTTGGCGGTGTTGGAGCCGTTTCGGGCGTTTGGCGCGTGGCTGAACCAGCACCTCGCGTTCGACTGGGTGCCGCCGGGCGATCGCTCCACCATTCTCTTCCTGTTGGTGCTCCCCACCGGAGCGCTGCTGGTTGCCGTTTTCCGGCTGGTGCTCGGAATCCGAGTGCTGGGACTGCGGGCGATCCTTCTGGGGTTGGGCATCCAGGCGATCGGGCTCCAGTCGAGTTTCTTGTTGCTGGTGGTCATCGTCGGCTCGATCGCGCTGATCCGGCCGTGGATCCGGCGCGCTCGATTGCCGCGGTACGCGCGCATCACGTTCGTCGTCGGTCTTTCGGCGACGATCATGGTCGGCGCCGTGTTCGTCGCCACGTGGCTCGGGTCGGAGGCGGTGTGGAGGGTAGCGTTTTTTCCGGCAATCATCACGGCCATGTTCGCCGAAAGCGTCGTCCAGACGCTTGAGCAGGACGACCTCGTCATGGCGACGTGGCGGGGATGCTGGACGATCGTGGTGGCCCTGGCGTTCGCGCTGATTGACCGACCTGTGTCGCTGCTCGTGTATCAGTTCCCCGAGCTGATCCTCACACAGCTGATGGCGATTGTGCTTGTGGCCGAGCTGCTTGATATCCGCGTGCTGGAGGCGTGGCCGGAGCGGCTGTCGCAACGCGTCCCGCGTCGGCCCAGGGTTGCGGTGGTGTGCAACCGCGACACGCTCCCGAGCCACCCCGTCACCTCCGGCTTCAGCGAACCATCGGTCCAGGCGCACGTGCACGCGTTGCGCAAGCAGGGCTTCGAGGTACGGGTGCTCGAGGGCGACAAGACCCTGCTCAGCAAACTGTCGCGCTACCTACCGCCGGACCCCCGACAGGGTACGCCGGGCGGGATCGTCTTGAATCTGGCGACCGGCGTGCGGGGCGAAGGCCACGGCGCACACGTGCCGGCCATGCTCGAGGTGCTGGGCGTCCCGTACACCGGTCCGGGCCCGGTGGCTCATGGCCGCTTTGCCGACCGCTTCGCGCTGCTCACGCTCCTCCGCCAGGCTCAGGTTCCGGTGCCGCTGCATTTCCTTGTTCGCAAGTCGAAGGACGTGCTCGTCGTGGAGTTTCCAGCTTGGGCTAGCCCGCGGTTCGAGCCTGGTGCGGATCGATGGAGCGTTCGGAATCGCCGCTCGCTCCGCAGCGCGATCCGGGAGATCCGCAGACACTACGGTCAGGACACACTGGTCGAGGAGATGACGAGCGGCCGCAAGATCAGCGTGGCGTTGATCGGCAACGACCCGCTCGAATGCCTTCCTCTGGTGGAGCACCTGCGCGACGCGAGCGGCAAAGTCTGTCCCGCCCCCCTGGACGAGACGATCGCCGATCGGATCCGCTCGCATGCGTGCGCGGCGTTCCGTGCGGCGGGTTGTCGAGACTACGCTCGCATCGACCTGCGGGTCCCACGCTCCGGCGAGCCGGTGGTAATCGACGTGAGGTGGTCGAACCTCTTCGCTCTGCAGGGGGCGTTTCTGACGGCTGCGAAAGCGGCCGGCTACGAATTCGCAACCGTCACGCGACGCATCGTGGCCGAAGCGGCGCAGCGCTATGTGACGTCGCCGAGCCAGACAGGGGAATCGACCAATGGCACGTCGGTCGTGTCGCTCGCCACACCACGCGCGGCAGCCGTATGATGGGCGCGCGGGCCGTCGCTCACGCGGCGACGTGGCTCGCGCTCATCCTGGCGAGCTCGCCGGTGTGCTCCGGCGGGGCCGACGCGCAGAGCCCGCGCGCGATCGACGCAACGGCGCTGCTGCGGGCGACGGGGTTCGGCCAGATCTCGTTCGTCGCACGGGACGGCAATCACCTCACTGCCCGGATCTATCGAAGCACCAGGTTCGATCCGGCCCACGGCCCGGTGTGGTTCGTGATGCACGGCGCCGGGCGCGACGTGGACCGCTACATCCGCGCGGCGGCGCCGGTCGCGGAGCGCTACAACGCTCTGGCGATTGCGATTCATTTCACCAAGCAGGCGTACCCCACCGGGGCTGACTACACACTGGGGATGCGCGACCCAGGCGGATGGCGCGCCCCCGAGGACATGCTGTACGCGGAGGTCGAGCGCGTGTTCGATCTGGTGGTTCGGTCACTCGGTGGGCAGCAGACCGGCTACTACCTGTTCGGCCACAGCGCGGGCGCTCAGTTCACACACCGGTTGCTGACTTTCCTGCCGAACGCTCGGGTGCTTGGGGCCGTGGCCGCCAACGCGGGTTGGTATACGCTGCCTGAGACGGATGACCCGCGAGTGCAGACGATGCCCTACGGATTGATTGGCGGCCCCGTCGCCCCCCAAGCCCTGGTGCACTTTTTCGAGACACCTTTCGTCGTGCTGCTCGGCGGGGACGACACAACCACGGCTGCGGACGACGACCTCGTGCGAGGCACCCCCGAAGCAGAAGCTCAGGGCGCGAATCGACTGGAGCGCGGCCGGCACTACTTCGCCGTCGCGAAGACACAGGCCGCGGCCCTGGGCGCCCACTTCGCGTGGCGGCTGGAGCTCGCCCCTGGAGCCGGCCACGACGCAGCGCAGGTCATCGCGTCCGCCGGCTTTCTCACGTTCGTACGGGGGGCGGAACCCTGCGCTACCACAGCCGCCCGTGACGCGACGGGGCTGACGATCACTGAGATCCTCGCCGACCCGCCGGATGGCTTAGCAGGAGATGCCAACGGCGACGGCCTCCGCGACCCGGCCGACGACGAGTTCATCGAGATCGTGAACCGGGGTCCGGAGAGCGTCTGTCTCACCGGATGGACGCTCGGGGACGCAAAGTTCCCCGAACGCCACCTCTTCCCGCTTGGTCCCGCTCTGGCGCCGGGGCAGTCTGCCGTCGTGTTCGGCGGCGGCGTGCCGACCGGCCCGTTCGGGGGTGCTCAGGTTGAGTGCGCAGCGCACGGGCTGGGCCTCCAAAACGCTGGGGATGTGCTCACCTTGCGCGCCGCGGACGGCGCGATCGTCCGGCAGGTGTCGTGGGGGAACTGCGGCGGGGCCCGGTGCGCGGACGATCATTGGTCCGGCACGCTGGGGACCGGCCGATCGCTCACCAGGACTCGCGAGCCAGGGGCTCGGTGGGAGCTCCACCCGCAGGTCGGGGGCGTCCTGTATTCCCCCGGCGTGGACGGAGGAGCCACGCACCCGCGGGAATGATCCGGTCGCGAGCTCTCCCTCATTCCCGGTTCATCTCTGTTTCATCCGCGTCCGCCTAACGATCCTGCAGCAACACAAGGAGGCGTTATGCGGAAGCTCTTGCTCGGCTGCGGTTTTGTCGCCGCGTTGCTGTACCTCGGCATGATCACGCTGATTCGCTACGATGGTTACAACCTCATCTCGCAAGTCCCGAGCGAGCTCACCGCGATCGGCGCGCCGACCCGAGAGCTCTGGGCGTGGTTGGGATGGGTGTATATGGCATTGACTCTCGCATTCGGATGGGGCGTCTGGAAATCAGCCGAAGCGAACCGCCCCCTGCGCATCGTAGGAGCTCTGCTCCTCGTCTCCGGCCTGCTCGGCTTCCTCTGGCCATTTGCGCCGATGCATCAGCGCGAGGTCCTGGCAGCCGGCGGCGGCACGTTCGGCGATACGCTACACAAGATCCTCGGAGTCGGCACCGTGCTCCTCTTCGTGCTGACCGTCGGGTTCGGAACGGCAGCCTTCGGTGCGCGCTTCCGCACCTATTCCGTCGCGACCATGGTGCTCGCCTTGGTGTTCGGCATGTTGACGGGAATCCAGAGCCCGCGCGTCGGCGCGAACCTGCCCACGCCCTACATCGGGCTGTTCGAGCGCATCAGTATCGCTGTGTACATGATCTGGCTGATGGCGCTCGCCATAATGCTTCTGCGACGGCAAAGCACGGGGTCGTCAGCGTCTGAACGACCCGCACTGAGGGAGGTTGGCGTCACGCTGTGAGCAAAGAGACCAAGCCTCACTGAAATCTCAAATCCGAAATGTTCGGCGTGGTTTTCGAATTCACGACCAGAACGCTTGTGACTCTGCTCACCGTCTCGAACGTCCCTGTTGAAACCGCGCAACACTTTTCGTTGCAATCTTGCGCGGCTATCTCGTTCTCAGGAACTAGTCCGGACGATCGCGAAACTATCGTCGGACCAAAGTGTGCAATAAGCCGTGCCAATGACACGTGGCGTCGCGGCGTTTCTCATCATCAGCGGGTGGTGCTCGCCGGCATTCGCAGCATTCGCGCAGAGCACTGACACGGGGCGACCAATCTCCTATGGCGCTGAGATCGCGTTCCGCTCAGGCCATGCGGACCGCGGTGTTCTCATCAGCGATCGTCCGGTCATACAGCCGGTGACGTGGGTAGCCGGGAGCGGCGCCGAGTTCTCGCTCTGGAGCAGTTTCCCACTGGCAGCGAACACGGACCGGTCACGCCCGGAGATTCTAGAAATGGAGCTGACGCACGGACTCCAGTGGAACGCGTTGACGATTGGGCCGGCCGTCAGGACGTACTTTTACAAGGATCCCGCGAGCAGCTATAGCACCCGTTCGATTGAAGGCTGGCTGTACCTGTCACTTGCCGCCGGTCCATTCCTACTGTTCACGAATCACAGCCTCGATGTCCTGACCTACAAGGGCGCGTACTTCGGCGAAGCCGGGATCGCGGCCGAGCGGGCCGTGTCACAGCGGGTCGCGATCGGAGGCCTGGTCGGTGCCGGATGGGCCTCCGCGACGTTCAACGAGGCCTTCGCCGGCGTCGCCACGTCGGCGCTCAATCGGATCAGCGCGGAGGGCTGGCTGACCGCGCATGTGAAACCGCCCTTCTACATCGGATCCCACATCGAGTTCAGCACCATCGTGGACCCGGCGGTGCGCTCCGCCCCCGATCTGCGACGGCCGACGTATGTGTTGGTGAAACTGACCACGGGAGGCGAGTTCTAGATGGGATTGTCCATCCCGGTCCAACGATTCCCGAGCCCGCTCCCAGAGCGCCGACGGCAGCCGCGGCCGACGCCGACTCTCCTGACCCGCCTGGCAATGCTCCGCAGAACGCTGCGGCCCACACCGCATGTGCCGCTGGCTGTCGAGGGCATGGACCTGTTCGCCAAGCTCGAGTACGTGAACCCGATCGGCAGCATCAAGGACCGCCCCGCTTTTTGGATCCTCAAGCGGGCGGCGGAGCGCGGTGAGATCTGCGAGCAGACAACGGTGATCGAGTCTTCTTCGGGAAACTTTGCCTCTGCCCTCGCCGCCTTCAGCCGCTTGATCGGTTTGCGGTTCATCCCGGTGATCGATCCCAACATCTCCGGTACCTATGAGTCGTTCCTCCGGCGCACCTGTGCCACCGTTGTGAAGGTTGAGGAGCGCGACGACACCGGCGGATTCCTGAAGACTCGCCTCCAGATGGTGAAGCGCCTGTGTGCGACGACCCCTCACGCGTACTGGACGAACCAGTACGGCAACCCGGACGCCGTGGAGGCGCACTACGAGCTCACGGCTGGAGAGATCTGCGCCGATTTCGGGTCGCTCGACTATGTCTTCATCGGTGTCAGCACGGGGGGAACGATCGCCGGCATGTCGCGTCGGCTCAAAGAGCGCTACCCGAACGTCCGGATTATTGCCGTCGATACCAAAGGCTCCGTCATCTTCGGCGATGCACCCCGCAAACGTCACATTCCCGGCGTTGGCTCGAGCATCGTTCCGCCGCTCTTGTCGCAAGCCCTGATCGACGACGTCGTCCTGATTCCCGAGCGCGAGACCGTCGTGGCGTGCCACGAGCTCCTCGCGACGCACGGGCTGTTCGCGGGCGGTTCCAGCGGGACTGCCTTCGCGGCGGTCAAGCGGTATGCGGCGAGGATGGCCGCGTGGGGAAGAGGCAAGCGCCCACGGGTGCTGTTCCTGTGCGCGGACCGCGGGACGCCTTACCTGGATACTGTGTTCGATCCCACGTGGGCCGCGAAACTCGAATAGGGCTACAACCATGGACTTCGAGCTCTCAATCATCAACGGCAAGACCGTCAGCGACATCATCGGCGCCAATCGGGCCGCATGCATCGACGTCGTTCGGAACGCGTATCTCGCGCACGCCAACGGACACTCGATTAACCCGGACAGCCACTTCCTGCGCTTCCCCGACAAGCCCGATTGTCGGATCATCGCGCTTCCGGCGTACCTGGGGGATGGCGTCGGCGTGGCCGGGCTGAAGTGGATCGCCAGTTTTCCCGGGAACGTCCAGCGCGGCTTTCCACGGGCGTCGGCCGTGCTGGTGCTGAACGACTTCGAGACCGGGTACCCATTTGCGATCCTCGAGAGCTCGATCATCTCTGCCGCGCGGACGGCGGCCTCGGCTGTTCTCGCTGCATACTGGTTGAACGGACAATCGCGACGCGCGCCGTCGCTGGGCATTGTGGGTACCGGGTTCATTGCCCGCTACATCTACGACTTCCTCGTCGACACCGGGTGGGCGATCAAAGAGGTCCGGTTATACGACAAATCGCCGGAGGAGAGCGAGAAATTCCGAAACACGGCCTGCCGCCTCGAGCACCACCGCTCGGTCAAGGTCGTCCCCGACGTTGCGGACGTTCTCAGCGACTCTGATCTGGTCGTGTTCACAACCGTCGCGTCTGCACCGCACATCGCGGATTCGTGGCTGTTCGATCACAACCCGCTGGTGTTGCACATTTCGCTGCGCGATCTCGCCCCCGACGTCCTCCTGAGATCGCAGAACGTGGTCGATGACGTCGAGCACGTCATGAAGGCGAATACGTCTCCCCATCTCACCGAGCAGCAAACCGGAAACAGAAGCTTCGTGACAGGCACGCTTGCTGACATCATGCTGGGACAGCGATCCGTGAACCGGAGCCGTCCGATCATTTTCTCCCCCTTTGGCCTGGGGATCCTCGATGTGGCGGTGGGCAAGTGGGTGTACGACCAGGCGGTCGCCGCTGGCCGGGACCAGCGCATGTCGGACTTCTTTTACGAGACGGTGCGATGACCACCGTCGCCCCAGCGGGTCCGCCCGAGACAATTTTCGCGGACTTGCTCGCCGAGGTGCTGAGTGTCGATCAAGTGTCGGTCGATAGCCATTTCTTCGATGAGCTCGGTGCCGACTCGCTGGTCATGGCCCAGTTCTGCGCGCGCGTCAGAAAGCGCGGGAACCTGCCGTCGGTATCGATGAAGGACGTCTACGCGTATCCGACGATCAGCAGCTTGGCGGCGGCAGTCGCGGACCGCGTGCCCCGCGCCCAGGCATCGGTCGCTGGAGCGCTGGAGTCGCCGACACCGACCAGCGCGCGCGAGTACGTTCTGTGCGGTGCCATGCAGGCGCTCTTCTACCTCGGGTTTTCCTACCTTGGTGTGCTCGCTGCCGTCGAGGGCTACCGATGGCTGGTCGCCGAATCGGCCGGCGTCGAACGGGTTGTGCGCCTGGTGCTGTTCGGGGCTGCGGCGTTTCTCGGGGTTTGCTCGGTGCCGATCGCGGCCAAGTGGCTGCTCATCGGTCGCTGGAAGGCGCGTGCGATTCGCCTGTGGAGCCTCGATTACGTCCGCTTCTGGATCGTCAAGACACTCATTCGGTCGAACCCGGCCCCCTATCTGTTCGTCGGATCACCGCTGTACGGGCTCTATCTGAGGGCGCTGGGCGCGAGAGTCGGGCCTGGGGTCGTGATCTTCTCGCGACGAATCCCAGTCTGCACCGATCTGCTCACGATCGGGGCGGGAACCGTGATCCGCAGGGAGGTGAGCTTCTTCTGCTACCGGGCACAGGCCGGTCGGATTGAGATCGGACCGGTGACCCTCGGCCGGGACGTGTATGTCGGCGAAATGGCCGTGCTGGACATCGGGACCGTGATGGGCGATGGAGCGCAGCTCGGGCATGCCTCCGCGTTGCACCGCGGCCAGACGGTGCCGGCCGGCGAGCGGTGGCACGGATCTCCGGCCCTCCGGACCGACACGGATTTTGTGAGGGTCCCGCCGGCTCGGTGCGGCAGACTGCGCCGCGCCGTCTCCGCCGCCTTCACCGTGATCGGCATCCTCTTCGTGTTGGCACCTTTGCTCGAATGGGGCCTGAGTCTGCTGTTCGCTGGGGTGTCGTCACTCGTCGAGCTGCTCGTGCCGAGCGTGCAATCCAGCGCCGGGGTCTTGACGGGGCGCGGTCTCGTGATCGAGGCGCTGGCCTTCTCGGTCGTCCTTTTCTACGGGGGCGTGCTCGTTGGCCTCCTGGCGGTCGGCTTAGTCCCTCGCGCATTGAGCGGCTTCATCAAGCCCGACACGGTCTACCCGCTCTATGGCTTCCGATACACGGCATACCGGGTTATCGGCGGGTTATGCAGGGTGAAGTTCTTCCCATTTCTCTTCGGTGACAGCTCCTACATTGTGCACTTCTTGAGGTGGGTCGGCTTTCGCCTGACGCCCGTCGTGCAGACCGGATCGAATTTCGGCAGCGAGCTGACGACCACGAACCCCTTCCTGACGTCCGTGGGCACAGGGACGATGGTCGCCGACGGTCTGAATGTGTTCAACGACGACGTCTCGAGCACCTCGTTCCGGGTGTCCCGCGCGGCGATCGGGCCTCGCAACTTCGTCGGCAACTACGTCAACTACCCCTCGGGCGCACGAACGGCCGGCAACTGCCTCCTTGCCAACAAGGTGATGGTCCCGATCGACGGCACGCTTCGCGAAGGCGTAGGCTTGCTAGGCTCGCCACCATTCGAGATTCCCCGGTCCGTGGAGCGCGACAGCCGATTTGACCATCTGCGGACCGGCGATGCACTGCGCCGCGGCCTTGCCGCCAAAAACCGGTTCAACCTTCGGACGATCGCCATTTTCTTGTGCACCCGGTGGCTGGGTGTCTTCCTGATCGTGCTCATCGACCTGGCCGCCCTCGAGTTTTTCTTCGACGTGCTGGGACATGCGATCATGGCGGCGCTCTTCGCACTGAGCGCGGTCGTGGCAGCGATCTACTACGCCCTGGTGGAGCGTTGCTTCGTCGCACTCAGCCCGCCACCGCCCGCCATTTGCTCCATCTACAACCCCGGTTTCTGGTGGGTCGAGCGCGGTTGGAAACTGCATCCAATCAACTTCCTGCACCTCTTCGACGGCACCCCATTCAAGAACGTGCTCTGGCGCCTGATCGGTGTTCGGATCGGCAAGAGGGTGTACGACGACGGCGTCTACATCTCCGAGCCGACTTTGACCGTCATCGGGGACGGGTGCGTTCTCAATCAACACAGCATTGTCCAATGCGATTCGCAGGAGGACGGCACGTACAAGTCCGGCACAGCCACGGTTGGTGCCGGCTGCACGATCGGGGTCGGGGCGTTCGTGCATTACGACATCACGATGGAGGACGGTGCGGTTCTCGCCGCTGACTCCTTTCTAATGAAAGGGGAGACGGTCCCCCGGAACGCGCGCTGGGGCGGGAACCCCGCGCGGGAGCTTTGAAATGAGCAAGCACTCCATGTCCATACTCACCGGACCGATCCGGTACCTTCCCAACCGCAGGGCCCACGAGGTATTCGAGAGCCAGGCTCGGGCACGGCCCGACGCAATCGCCGCTATCCACGGCTCGAGTCGGATCACGTACGGCGAGCTCAATGCTCGCGCCAATCGCCTGGCTCGAGCGCTGCTCGAGCGCGGCCTCACTCCTGAAGCAGCAGTCGGCGTGATGACCGAGCGGAACCTGAACTGGTTGACCGCCGTGCTGGGGATCTTCAAGGCTGGCGGCGCTTATCTGCCCATCGAGCCACACTTTCCAGCCGAGCGCGTGGCAAGGATGATTTCGCGTGCCGGTGCGAAGCTGGTGCTCACCGAGTCGTTGATCGATTCGGCCTGCGCCCAGCGACTTGCCGTCGACGATCTCGGCATCGCCGTGACGGCCGACCAACTCGCCTACATCTATTTCACCTCCGGCTCCACCGGGGAGCCCAAGGGTGCGATGTGCGAGCACGCTGGGCTGCTCAATCACCTCTTCGCTAAGATCGACGATTTGATGATCGGCGAAGGAACGGTGGTTGCGCAGACCGCGCCCCAGTGCTTCGACATCTCGCTCTGGCAGCTGCTGGCCGCGCTCCTGACCGGCGGGCAGACCGTCGTGATAGAGCAGAGGACGATCCTCGATGCAAAGCGCTTTCTCGACACGATCGTCCACGCGCGGGTGAACATCGTGCAGGTCGTGCCATCCTACCTCGAGGTCCTTGTGTCCAGTCTGGCGCAGGACCGCCGTGTCCTCAGGGATCTTCGGTGCGTCGTTGCCACGGGTGAGGCCCTCAAGAAGGAGCTGGTCGATCGCTGGTTCCAAGTCCAGCCCGGGATCACGCTGGTGAATGCCTATGGCCTGACCGAGACCTCGGACGACACCAATCACGAGTTCATGGACGAGCCGCCACGTGGGGAACGTGTCCTGCTGGGCCGGCCGATCAACAACGTGCACATCTACGTCGTCGATGAGCTCTTGCAACCCGTACCCGTTGGTGAAAGCGGGGAGATCGTGTTCGCCGGTGTGTGCGTGGGCCGCGGGTACATCAACGACCCCGAGCGCACGCACCGCGCTTTTCTGCAGGATCCGATTCGTCCGGGCCAGCGCCTGTACCGGAGCGGCGACTTCGGCCGCTGCCTGCCCGACGGCAAGCTCGAGTTTCTCGGTCGGAAGGATTCACAGGTCAAGATCAGCGGGTTCCGGATCGAGATCGGCGAAATCGAGAACGCGCTCTTGCGCGTGGTTGGCGTACGTGACGGCGCGGTCGTCATGAACAAACACCTCGTGGCCTTCTACTCCAGCGACCAGCCTTGGGACTCCGCGGTGATGCGTGCCAAGCTCGGTGAGTCGCTCCCACCGTACATGATTCCGTCGGCCTGTCATTGGTTGAAGACGCTGCCGCTCACAGACAACGGCAAGACCGACCGGAACGCGCTCACAGCGCTCGCGGAGGAGTTGGACATTGCCGGGCCGAACCGTGAGGGGCCGAGCACTGGGGCCGAGCAGTTGCTGGCGGCTGTGTGGGCGGACGTCCTCGGGATCACGAAGGACGAGATCGGCAGGCAGGACAACTTCTTCGACTTAGGGGGCACGTCGCTGTCTGCGCTGAAGCTGGTGATCGCCCTCGACCGAGCGGTGTCCTTCAAGGATGTCGCGGCGCACGCGGTCCTCGCCGATCAAGCCAGCCTGCTCGAGGGCCGGCTGGAGCCGGTGCTCAAATGACGTCCTCGGCGCAGACCTCGCGGCTCAACGTGGAGCAGCAGCCCGGCAAGCCGCCGATGTTGCGAGTCGACGGGGCCCGGAGGCGAGGCGATGCGGCGCGTTGGGCGGCCGAGCACCGCAACGTGTTGCGCGCCGCCGTCACCGAGCACGGGGCGCTCCTCGTTCGCGGGCTCGGCCTTTCCGACGCGGCGGAGACCGAGGCGGTGTTTCGACAGCTGGGCAGTTTGATGATCGAACGAGAGGCCTTCGCGCCCCGCCGACGCTACGACGAGGACGTGTACTCGGCGTCGCAGTGGCCGCCCAACCAGCCGATGTGCATGCATCACGAGCTCAGCTACGCGGCACAGGTCCCTGGCCTCATGTTGTTCGCGTGCCTCGTTGCGCCGACGCGCGGGGGTGCGACGCCGGTGGCCGACTCGCTGGCGGTCCTCGACGCGCTCCCGGGCGAATTGATCGAGCGCTTCGAGCGCGTAGGGTGGCTCCTGGTCCGCAATTACAATGAGGACATCGGTGCGTCAGTGGCCGACGCCTTCGGCACCGACGACCAGGGCGTCGTCGAGCGCTACTGCCGCGCCCATGCGATCGAGTTCGAGTGGCTGGTGGGCGGCGTCCTTCGCACGCGGCAGCGCCGCAGCGCCGTCGTGCGCCACCCACTCACCGGTAGACGGTGCTGGTTCAACCAGGTCGCATTCCTGAACGAGTGGACGATCGCTCCGGAGGTGCGCCAGTACCTCGTCGACGTCTACGGGGAGGACAGGTTGCCGTTCAACACCTGCTTTGGGGACGGCGCACCAATCGGCGAGGATGTCGTCCAGACTATCAACAAGGTCTACGACGCGAACACCGTCCGCGAGGAGTGGGAGGTTGGTGACCTGCTGCTCGTGGACAACATCCGCACCGCGCATGCCAGGGAGCCCTTCGAGGGCCCCCGCGAGGTCGTGGTCGCCTTGGCCGATGTCGCCTCTTCACCTGGCCTCTAACGAAGTGCAAGTGTGGTGCGTCCATCTGGATGTGCCATTGGAGGCGTCCGCCAGCCTTTATGCGTCGCTCACGTGTGACGAACGAAACCGGATCGCGCGCCTTCGATTCGAGCGTGACCAGCAGCGTTTCATCGTCGCGCACGGAGTGCTTCGTGCAGTCCTGGGACGTTATCTCGGGACCCGTGCCGACCAAATACGCTTTGTGTACAATGCGTTCGGCAAGCCTGCGTTGAGTCCGGAATTCGCCAGCCGGCTCACGTTCAACCTCTCTCACTCAGCCGATCTCGCCCTTATTGCCGTGGCCGCTGGCGCCGACATTGGCGTTGATCTCGAACACATCCGGACACAACCTGATTTCGCCGAGATCGCGCGCTACTTCTTCTCAGCGGCTGAAGTTGACCGCTTGAACGGCCTCCCAAGCCGCCTCCAGGCCCATGCCTTTCTCAGTTGTTGGACAAAGAGGGAGGCGTACGTCAAAGCGAGTGGCGAAGGTCTCGCGAACACGCCTTCAGCCCGCGATGGACGTTGGTCGCTCTACAGTCTTCAACCTGCTCCGGGTTACATCGGGGCACTGGTGGTGGCAG
>DATFVZ010000120.1:0-2239 GCA_035259785.1 Gemmatimonadales bacterium | reverse complement strand
TCCTCGGTCGTGCTGCGCGATGAGGATGGGGCGGTGCGCGCCGATTTCGTCGAGCGCGTTGCGCAGGCGATCACCACGGGGAATTCCGCGGCGCTGCGCGAGCTGGTCGGCGAGCTGCATCAAGCGGACGTCGGCGATCTGATCGAGGTGCTCGACCCGGAGCTGCGTGCCCAGCTGGTCAAGCTGATGGGGCACGACTTCGATTTTACGGCGTTGACCGAGGTCGACGACACCGTCCGCGAAGAGATTCTCGAAGAGCTGCCCGCCGAGGCGGTGGCCGAAGGCGTACGCGAACTCGATTCCGACGACGCAGTGGCCATCCTCGCGGACCTGCCGAAGGACGAGCAGACCGAGATTCTCGAGCAGCTTCCACCGCCCGAGCGAGTTGCGCTAGCGCGCAGCCTGCTCTATCCCGAAAACTCCGCCGGCCGGCGCATGCAAACCGAGTTCATGGCCGTGTCGCCGGTATGGACCGTTGGGCGCACCATCGACTACCTGCGTGAGACGCCCGATCTGCCCGATCGCTTTTGGGAAATCTACGTGGTCGATTCCGTCGGCCGATTGCAGGGGACGGTCGCGCTCGACCGGCTCTTGCGCACCAAACGGCCGGTGCCGATCGCGGAACTGATCGATGAGGAGATGCATCCGGTCCGCGTGACCGATGACCAGGAAGACGTGGCGCGCTTGTTCGAGCATTACGACCTCGTTGCCACGCCGGTGGTGGACGAGGCGGATAGGCTCGTCGGGGTCATCACCTTCGACGATATCGTCGATGTGATCGAGCAGGCGGCCGAGGGGGACATTCGCGCCCTCGGCGGTGTCGGCCGCGAGGAGGAACTGTCGGATCCGGTCTGGTTCGTGGCGCGCGGGCGCTTCAACTGGCTGCTGGTCAACCTTGCGACCGCCTTTCTTGCTTCGTCAGTGCTTGGCCTGTTCGAAGGGGAGCTGCAGAAAATGGTGGCGCTGGCGGTATTGGCGCCAATCGTGGCGAGCCAAGGCGGCAATGCCGCCACTCAGACCATGACGGTGGCGGTCCGTGCGCTCGCGACGCACGAATTGTCGAGCGCTAACGCCGCGTGCATCATCCTGCGCGAGGTGCTCGTGGGGTTGGTCAACGGCTTGGCCTTCGCGGTCATCACCGGCGTTGCAGCGGCGACGTGGTTCAAGGTGCCCGACCTCGGCCTGGTGATCGGCCTTGCCATGATCTGCAATCTCCTGGCAGGGGCGCTCGGCGGCATTCTAGTGCCGCTCGTGCTCCATCGCTTCCACGCCGATCCGGCGATCTCGTCGGGCGTGTTCGTGACTACGGTGACGGATGTCGTCGGATTCTTTTCGTTCCTCGGCATCGCCACGCTGTGGTTCGGGCTCAAATGACGGACCTGCCCGTCGCGCGTCAGCCATGCCAGTGAGGCGCATCCGCTCGGGGCGCGGTCGTCATAGGCCAGTGGCTGAGTACCCATCGACCGACTAGGCCTGCAGCCCGTCAGCCAATGAACAATCGTATGAGTATGTAACCTCTTGGCCGATCAGAGGGAATCACGTAGGCCTGTGGCCGCCATGATGCGGGTCAGACTGAAAGCCGACGGTCGGATCGTCGAGATTCTTCCCGACGGAAGCGAGGCGGCACTTCCGTCGCCGCTCGCGGAGATCGCGCAGCACATGCGCCACGGGCGGCCAGCCGGCGGCTGGGTTGCGGCGGCGAGAGCCGCGCGCGGCGCGTCGGCCGATGCCGCCTATGCCCGCGGCGTGCGTGCGCGCACCAAGCTCACCCAGGCGCAGTTCGCCGCCCGCATCGGGGTGCCGATCGAGACCGTGCGCAACTGGGAGCAGGGCAAGCGCTCGCCCCGCGGCCCCGCCCGCGCGCTGCTCAAGGTGATCGACGAGGTGCCCGAGGTCGCTTTCGCCGTTCTCAGCACCGCAAAGCCGTAACCCTGACGCCTGCGCGTCCCGGGCGTTGCTGACCGGATACGCAGCTAAACTACGCCGGTGCGCGCCGCGCGCGAGTCGGTGCCGCGAGCCACGCGAGCGCCGCCATCGCCGTGAGCGTCGCGAGATAAACGATGAGCTGCAGCTCGGTCGGGCGGTCGGTGTAGCCGACGAGCGTGCGGAGCATACGACCGATGATGCCGTCCTGCGGCAGCCAGGGCGAACTGTCCCACAATTGGCGGCTGAGCACGTTGATTATGCCGGCGGCGTCGAGATATTGCACCGCCTGCGCCGCCATCCCCGCCGCCAGCAA
>DATFVZ010000119.1:0-12806 GCA_035259785.1 Gemmatimonadales bacterium | reverse complement strand
GCCGCAACGGTCGTCGTACCGAAAAGCGCGGCGCCGGCAGTTCCGGTGCCGGCCGTGATCGCCAGTGTAATGTCGCCGCTGAAACCGTCCGCGGTGTTGCCCAGGGCGTCCCGCGCCACGACCCGCACCGACGGACTGATCGTGGCCCGGGCCATCACGGACGTGGGTTGCGTGGTGAAAAGAAGGATCGTTGCCGCGCCCGCCATGATGCTGAATGCGTCGCACGTTCGACTCAAGCTTCCCGAGCTGGCGACCAGTCGATAGCCGGTCCCGCTCTTGTCGATGCTCAGCGTAGCAAACGTCGCGATGCCCCCGACCGCCGTCACGGTGCTCGTGCCCGAGAGCGTCCCGGCGCTTGGGTTCGCGCCGATCGCGATCGTGACCGCACCGGCGAAGTCCTCCACCGTGTTGCCCAGCGAGTCCTGCGCCGCGATTTGCACGGATGGAATCACCACGCCGGCGGTCGTGTTGATGGGCGGGGAGACAAACACGAGTTGGCTGACGGGTCCCGGCGTCACATCGAAGGGCGCGGTAGTCGCCGTCACGAGCCCGCTGGCACGGGCCGAGAGGGTGTATGCGGTCCCAGTGCGGTTGACGCTGAGCGTGGTGAACGTGGCCGTCCCGCCCACCGCCGCGACGATGCTGGTGCCGAGGAGACTCGCGCCGGGGCTGCCCGTGCCGGCCGTAAGGTCCAATGTCACGTTTCCCGCGAAGGCGGGAACGTCATTCCCCCAGGCGTCGCGGGCGACGACGACCACCGCCGGATTGATCGGATCCCCGGCGGTAATGGTCGTCGGCTGTTGGGTCACGACCAGCTGGCTTGCCGATCCGGGCGTGATGTCGAACGCGTCGCTCGTCGTGGCCGAGAGATTCGTAGCCGTCACCGACAGGCGATACCCAGTCCCTGTTTTGTCGATGCTGAGCGCAGAGAAGACCGCGACTCCGGCCGTCGCCGCCACGGTGGTCGTGCCGGAGAGGGTGGCGCCCGGAGATCCGGTGCCCGGCGCCATCGTGACCGTGATGTCGCCGGTGAAGCCGTCCGCGTTGTTCTCAAACGCATCCCGGGCAGCGACGCGTATCGCCGGGCCGATGTTCGATCCGGCGGTGGAGGTGGTCGGCTCGACGGTGATGACGAGATGCGTGGCGGGTGCCGACGTAATATCGAATGGGGTGCTCGTGGCTGGCGCCAGGCTGCCGGCAGTCGCCATCAGGCGGTAACCGCTCCCGGCCTTGTTGATGGTGAGGTCGGCGAACGTGGCCACGCCGGCGATGGCCCGCATCGTGGTCGTGCCCCCGAGCACGCCGCCGCCCGGGTTCGCTCCGATCGACAGAGTGATCAGGTCACTGAAATCGGTGACGTCCTTTCCTTTATCATCACGAACGACGACACGAACGGGTGCAAACGCCGATCCGGCCATCGTGTGCTGAGGCTGCGCGCGAAAGAAGAGCTGAGTAGTTGTGGGCCCGCCGGTCTTGTCGGTTCTGCAGGTGACCAACGAGAACAGCAGGGCAATGGGAAGAGTGCCCCGCATCGCGGTCGCGACGCGGGAGACATTGAGCGACTTCGGGAGAATGGCTACAGCCACGAGATAGAACCCGCCGACGCAACCACGATCTAGCCAGCAGGTTCCATACCGGCACGTCTAACTGTTCGGGCCTACGTCGCCGGGGGTGATCGGCCGGGAAATCAAGTAACGACGCCACAGAACTGTCGCTCGGTCGTTGCGCCGGGCACGGAAAGTCTGCCGAAGACGCCTGCTATATTCAGCGACTCATGCCCGCATCCCGCGCCCGCATTGGCGTCATCTTTTTCACGGTTTTGATTGATCTGATCGGCTTCGGCATCGTGATGCCGATCTTGCCGTTTTATGCGCAGCGGTTCGGAGGAGGTGGCCTCGCGTACGGGGCCGTACTCGGGGTCTACTCGTTGATGCAGTTCGCTGCGACGGCTCTGCTCGGCAAGCTGTCCGATCGAGTGGGGCGTCGGCCTGTCCTGCTTACAACAATGCTCATCAATGCCGCCGGCTATACGCTCTTCGCCTTCGCCGGATCGTACTGGGTGCTGTTTCTGTCTCGCGTCGTCTCCGGTTTCGCCGGCGGCAATATCTCCGCCGCGCAGGCGTACATGGCCGACATCTCGTCACCGGCGGAGCGATCGCGAGCGATGGGCTTGGTGGGGGCGGCGTTTGGATTGGGATTCAGTCTCGGCCCCGCGATCGCCGGGTTCTCCGACCACTATCTGGGTCACATCTGGCCGGGACTGATCGCCGTCGGCCTGTCGCTGGCGAACTTCGTGTCGGCCTACTTCATCCTTCCGGAGTCACTCGCGCCGGAGCGCCGTGTGAAGCGGCCCCTGCTCGATCTGGGCCACATTGAGGAGGCACTGGCGCGACCACGGTTGCGGCCGCTCATGACCGTTTGGGCACTCGTGCCGTTGGCGTTCGCGGGCTACACCGCGATCCTGCCTCTGCAGGCGCACGCCGTGCTCGGCTGGGGAAAACGCGAGCTCGCGGTGCTGTTCACTCTCATCGGCGTCACCGCGGCGTCGGTGCAAGGGTATTTCTTTGGGCGCATCATGCGACGGACCGGCGAGCGCGCCCTCGTCATTGTTGGCACGTTCGGCATGGCGCTTTCCATTGCGGTGATTCCGTTCTTGCCAAGCTCCTGGTCGTTGTATGCGTGGACGTTCGTGCTGGCCGTCTCGAACAGTCTGTTCGCTCCCGCAGCGACGGGGCTCGTTTCCGTGTACGCCGATGTCACGGAACAGGGCACGGTGCTCGGAGCCGCTCAGGCAATCGCAGCGCTCGGCCGTACGGTGGGACCGCCGCTCGTCGGGCAGATGTACGACGTGAGCCCGGTCACGTCCTTTGTGCTTGCGGGCGGGGTGATGATGCTCGCGGGCCTGGCGGGTCTCCGACTAACCCCGGTGGTGCACGCACCGATGCCACCGCCTGGTCCGCCGGTGCCGTCGGTCCCGTTACCTCCCCCCCCTCGCTCAGGGTCTTAACTGTATCGTAGCTTTAACGTCATAGAGCCGGACATTTCACCGGAGCAGCAGATGCACAAGCGAATGACGATCGCCGTCGCCGTCATGCTCACCGCGGCAGCGTGTCAACAAGAGCCCACCAGCGTTACCACGAACGAATTGCTCCTCGCGCAGGAGGGGCAGGTCATCGTTGCCGACGTGGTCGCAACGCGGGACGGCGGAACGCATTATGACGGCTGGCTCGGTCGCCTCTTCGAAGCTCTCCGCACTACCGACGACCCCGAGGCACGCGCCTGTCTCGAGGCAGCTCGCACCCTGCGCCAGCAGGCGAGAGCGGCATTCGAGGCTGGGGACATCGAATTGGCGCGACAGCTGTTGCACGACTCCTTCCTTAAAGTGCTGTGCGCCGTCGTCGAGGTTTTCCCCAACGCTGCTGAGCGCACGGGGCTTGCGGTCGACCAGGCGATCGAGCGCATCGAGAACTTCCTCGGTGACCGCGAGGCGCCCCGCATCCGCGCGATCCTGGCGCACGTGAAGGAGCTACGGGCCCAGGCGGACGAGGCGCTGGCGGCGGGGGATAAAGTGACGGCGCTCGCGCTGAATCTGCGAGGAATCCAGATCCTGCACAGGCTCGTCGAGCACATCAGGGATCGTCACACAAATCACGATGAGCGGGCCGATACGGAGATGCAGTCCGCAGCATTGTAGACATCGGACCAGGCGGTAATGAGGGGTGAGAAAGTAGATACTCTGCTTTCTCGCCCCTCAGTCTTTTTTCCGGCGACTAGCCGTCTCCCACCTCCGTCGGTCATATTTCTTTCCCCCTTGCAGGAGATTGGCGCCGTATGCGCGTTTACAAGACGCCGGAGATCCGGAATGTGGCCGTCGTTGGCCACGGCGCGAGCGGCAAGACCTCCCTGGTCGATGCGCTGGCGTTCGTGGCCGGAACGAGTAAACGACATGGTTCTGTGAAGGACGGCACCGCCCTCACCGATTACACCGCAGACGAAATCGAACGCAAATACTCCATCAACCTCGCGCTGGCTGTCGCCGAGTGGATGGACACGAAGATCAATCTGATCGACACTCCCGGCTATCTCGACTTCACCGGCGACGCGCTCGCAGGTGTGTACGCGGCCGACTCGGCGGTGGTCGTCCTGTCCGCGACGGCCGGTGTCGAGGTCGGGACGGAGAAAGTGTGGGACTATTGCGAGCAACGCTCGCTTCCCCGGATGTTCTTCGTGTCGCTGATGGACAAGGAGCACGCCAACTTTGAACGCGTCTTCAACCAGATCAAAGAGCGGCTGACGTCCAAAGTGATCCCGGTGGAAATTCCCGTCGGCGAAGGACTGGAGTTCCACGGCATCATTAATCTCTTCTCGAAAAAGGCACACCTGTACAAGAAGGGCACCAAGGCGGGCGAGTACGAGGAGGTGGACGTCCCCGATGAGTACAAGGACCGGTTCGACAAGTATTCGCAGGAGCTGATCGAGAGCATCGCGGCCACCGACGACACACTGCTCGAGCGTTATCTCGGCGGCGAAGAGATCGGCCGCGACGAAGCGATCGCTGCGATGAAGACCGGCATGGCGAAGGGCGAGCTGTTCCCGCTCTTCTGTGGCGCGGCCGAGCTGACCTACGGCACCCGCGCGCTGCTGAACAAGCTCGTGGAGCTGTGCCCGGCACCGCAGGAGCGGCCGCCGGTGGATGCGCAAAAGTGGGGCAGCGCCGAGCGGATCACGCTGAAGGCGGACGACGCAGGGCCGTTGGTAGCACAGGTGTTCAAGACGGTCTCCGAGCCGCACGTTGGCGACGTCACCCTGTTCCGCATCTTCTCGGGCACGGTGAAGAACGGGCAGGAAGTCTGGAACGCCCCGCGCGAGGCCGCGGAGAAGCTCAACCATCTGTGCGTCGCCATTGGCAAGGAACGCGTCGAGATCGCGCAGCTGTCCGCCGGCGATATCGGCGTCGTCGCCAAGCTGCGCGACACGCACACCAACGACACGCTGTCGACCCGGGACAATGGTCTCGTCCTGTCGAAGATTCCGTTCCCCGAGCCGGTCATCACGGTCGCGGTGGAAGTGAAGCAGCGCGGAGAGGAAGACAAGCTCTCGACCGGGCTGCACAAGTTGCACGAAGAGGACCCCACCTTCCACCACGAGTACAACGGCGAGCTGGCGCAGACGCTCATTCGCGGTTTGGGTGAGCGCCACCTCGAGATCGTCGTCGGCCGGCTGGCCCGCAAGTTTGGCGTGCACGCGCAGACGGCAAAGCCAAAGGTCGCCTACCGCGAGACGTTCCGCGGCAAGTCGGAAGGGCAGGGCAAGCACAAGAAGCAGACGGGTGGGCGGGGGCAATACGGCGACTGCTGGATCCGCATCGCGCCGCTCCCCCGCGGATCGGGAATGCAATTTATCGACGAGATCGTGGGTGGCGTGATTCCGCGTCAATACATCCCCGCGGTCGAGCGCGGCGTCGTCGAAGCTGCGCACAAGGGACCGGTGGCCGGCTACCCCGTGGTAGACTTCAAGGTGGAGCTCTATGACGGCTCCTACCATGACGTGGACTCGAACGAAATGTCGTTCAAGATGGCCGGCATTCTGGCGTTTCGAAATGTGAGTCCGGGCGCTCGACCGGTGCTGCTCGAGCCGATCATGGACGTCGAAGTCTGGACGCCCGATGAGTATCAGGGCGCCGTCATGGGCGATCTCTCGTCCCGCCGCGGGCAGATCATGGGGACCGAAAAGGACGGGCGGCTCACCAAAGTGAAAGCGCACGTGCCTGAGGCAGAGCTCGATCGCTACGCCACCACGCTGCACTCGATCACGCACGGACGCGGTACGTACAAAATGAAGTTCTACGTGTACCAGGACGCGCCCCCGGACGTTTCTGCCAAGGTCACGGACGCGCGGAAGAAGGAGCTGGAAGAAGCGAAGGCCTGATGCTCGCGCGCTGGCTGCGCCTGTGGTTTGGTTTCCACGAGCCCGTCGGGCGCGGAACGTACTTTAGGCACGGTATTGGACTCACGGCCCTCAAGTACGCCGTCGATGCGCTGCTCATCTGGCGCGTTGCGCACGTGGTTTGGACGCCCTTCAATTATCTAAGCCCGCTCTGGAGCACGCGGCAGCAATTGCTCCAGAGCGGCCCACCGTGGTTGCCGGCTGCGCTGGTAGTGATTGCGCTGCCCTTTCTGTGGATCGGCGTGAGCATGACTCTGCGGCGCGCGGTCGACGCTGGCGCGTCACCCGGGTTGGCGCTGCTCTTCTTTGTCCCGGTCGTGAACATCCTGCTGATGCTGGCGCTGTGCCTGCCGGCGTCCCACCAGCACAACGTCCCGGTGGTTGCCGAGCGCGTGCGCGCCGCGCAGCAGCGCATGCGGAGCGCCATGCTCGGCGTAGCGGCATCTGTAGGAATCACGCTGCTCACCGTCGCGATCGGTGTGTACTTCCGCCGCAGCTACTCCGCGGGGCTGTTCCTCGGTGTGCCGTTCACGATCGGCTACATCAGCTCCTACATCTACAACTATCACGCCGATCGCCGTGCCGCCGAGTCGATCGGGATCGCGACCGTCAGCGTGATGATAGGAGCAGGCGCGCTGATCATTTTTGCCCTTGAAGGGGCGATGTGTGTAGTGATGGCGGCACCCGTCGCCCTGGTTATAGCGTGGCCGGGGGCGGTGCTTGGTCGCGCAATGGCGCGACGCGCGACGTTTGCGCCCAACGGCGCCGCCATGGCCCTTGTCGTGCCGGTGCTCCTAGGGGTGGAGCCGCGACTAACGCCGCCGTCGCGCGAAGTCGTCACGACCATCGATGTTGCCGCACCCCCGGACGTCGTCTGGCGCCATGTCGTGACATTTCCGGAGTTGGCCCCGCCCACGGAATGGTTGTTCCGGGCCGGTGTCGCCGCGCCGACGCGCGCGCGGATCGAGGGCTCCGGCGTCGGCGCGATTCGTTACTGCGACTTCACGACCGGCAGTTTTGTCGAGCCGATCATCGCGTGGGAAGAGAATCAATTGCTCGCGTTCGACATAACGGACCAGGCTCCACCCATGACGGAGTTGAGCCCGTATCGCGATCTGCGCCCTCCGCACTTCAACGGCTACTTCCGTGCAACACGCGGCGAGTTTCGGCTCATTGCTCTTCCCGGTGGGCGAACGAGACTGGAAGGAAGGACCAGGTACGTCGTCGACATGTTCCCTCAGACGTACTGGGCGATGCCGGCGCGCGCCATCGTCACCGCCATTCACACACGAGTGCTGGAGCACATTCAACAGCTTTCCGAGTCACGCTAACGAGCGCCCGGCCGAGCGCATTTTCGGCAACGAGCTTCTACGCCGTTTCCCCCCGCTGGTTTCGGGATGCGCAAGAAGGCTGCATCGGTACTATTCTTCAACGGCTCGTCGTTCCTCACCCCGGCTGGGCGGGACGCGAGCCCTTGTTCCGCTGGGTGTTTCCGTGGGCCGTGGAGCGAGCGCGGGCCATCTACGCCCCCCCGCCCTCCGCTTCCCTTCGGACATCGCAGCCTTTCTAGACCCGCAGTTCCGGGAGGACAATCGCAATGAGAGTGATGGCGCTGTGTGGCGTCCTGGCGGTGCTGTGTGCCTGCGGAGGGAAGGAGAAGCAACAGGGCGCCGAGAACTCTGGTGGGCAGCCGGTCAAGGCGGCTTCAGTTGACGGATTTCAGACCCCCGAGTCGGTGATGTGGGATTCGACACAGGACGTGTACTTCGTCTCGAACATCAACGGCGCGCCCAATGCCAAGGACGGCAATGGCTACATCAGCGTCGTGGACCCCGCCGGGACGCTGCGCGACAGCGCGTTCATTAAAGGTCTGAATGCGCCGAAGGGCATGGCGGTCGTAGGTGACACGCTCTGGGTTTCAGATATCGACGTGGTGCGCTCGTACAACGCGCGAACCGGCGCGCCGATCGCGACGGTGCAGATCCGTGGAGCGGTGTTCCTCAATGATGTCGCTGCGGCACCCGATGGCTCGATCTACATCACCGACACGGCCGTCCGCTTCGGCGCGAGCGGGGCCGAGCACGTCGGGAGCGATCAGGTGTTCCGGATAGCGCCCGATCGAAAGGTGAGTGTTGCACTGAAGAACGACACACTCGGCCGCCCCAATGGAATCATTTGGGATGACGCGAATCAACGGTTCATCGTCGTGCCGTTCGGGACCGGCACGCTCTGGGCGTGGAAACCAGGTGAGACGCGCGTCACAGCGATTGGAAAAGGGCCGGGGCAGTTTGACGGCGTCGAGGTCGCGAAGGGCGCGATCTGGGTGTCGAGCTGGGCCGACTCCTCGGTGTATCGCTATGAGAACGGCGAGGGGACGAATCTGATCAAAGGTGTGCCGAGCCCCGCCGATATCGGATACGACGCAAAGCGCAACCGCGTCCTGATTCCAATTTTCATGGGGAACCGCGTTGAGATTTGGGAGGTCCCGTAGCCTACTAATCTGGGTCTCGCTCCTGGCGGCAGCGGTCGCCTGCCGGGAGCGACCCATGGTTTCGACCAAGCTCGTCGACGGCCGCACCCCACCGTACTCATTCGGCTGGCGGGTTTACCAAGTCGAGGTTCACCACAGCCGCCTCGCACCCGTCATCGGTCTCGATCGCCTGTGGCGCCGCTTCGATCGTCTCGACACCGTCCCGCACATTCGGAGCCTCGGCACTGTGGCAGTTGTCGGAGACACAATCATCATCGGTATTGGCGGTTCATCAGCGACCGCGTGGAGTTATGACGTCCGCACGAAGGAGCTGACCCGCTCTCCGTCGCCTGATTGGTTCAATCTGTCGTGGATGACGCCGCCCGCGGCGTTTTCACCCGATGGTCGCTTCATCGCCTATCTCTCGCAGGACCGGAGTACGACCCATCTCACGGTACGCTCATGGCCCGCGGGACGAATCGTGGCGCAGAGTCCGGCGGTGAGCCCTCGTCAACTCAATCCACCCCACGGTGGCTCGATCATTTGGCAGAATCCCGAGGAACTGTACGCGTACATCCCGGTCTCCGACTCCGGGCCGTCGATTGCGTCGGTGCACGGGGTGGTGCGCGGCGGCGGAGTCGAGATCGTGACGTGGAAGATTTATCCCGATTACAGCGATCCAAACGTCCGCCGTCCGGCTCCGCCTCCCGAGTCTCCGTTGCCACCTGCTGCTGTGCGAGATACCGCGCAGGAGGATCAGTGGGATCGCGCAGCGCGCCTCACCACGCGACTGCCGCCAAGCGCGTTCGCCGAATTGCCAAAGCGTTTTGCCGAAGAGTTGGAACAGCTGGGGTGCACAATACCGCAGTCGGCGTACACCGGAGAACGCGGGAACGTGATTCATGGAAGCTTCGCCGCGCGGGGCCAGGAAGACTGGGCCGTGCTGTGCTCGCGCGGTGGGACCTCCGTGATCCTCGTATTCTGGGGCGGCCCGGTACAATGCCCGCGCGAGGTTGCGTCGGCAGAGGACAAGTCCTACCTCCAGGGCCTTGGTGATGGACTGATCGGTTTCTCACGCGGCATCCGAACACGGGACTCCTACCACGTGTACGCGGGCGGCGAGCGCGACGTGAAGCTAGAGCACGATGGCATCGACGACGCATTCGAAGGAAAAGCGTCGAGCGTAATGTTCTGCCGCGCGGGAGCGTGGATCCGTTTCGGCGGAAACGACTAAGTCGGGCGACCCGCGACCGGAAGTGGTGTGCTCCGAATCACAAGCGCTAGCTGGCGCCCCCCTTACCTCGACAGGGACTCTCATGCGACCGTTTGTGGACCGTAGCGGCGGAGGGGTTCACCGAATGAGAGCGACGATCCTGTGCAGCACTCTTGCGGTAGTTGCGGCGTGTCAGCCGATTGACCGGCGGCGGCCAGCACCGCAGTCGTCCAACACCGCGGACACGACGGCTCCCGCGGACACCCAGGCGCCGGCCCCGCCCCCGACCCCGCTCCCTATCCCGGCCCCACCCACGACATCGGCGGCGACAAAGGTCGGTACGGTCGTTGGATTCCTCTCACCCGAATCGGTCCTCGATGATTCGGCGCAGGACGTGTACTTCGTCTCCAGCATCAACGGCGAACCGCTCGCGAAAGACAACAACGGGTTCATCAGCCGGGTGCGGCCAGACGGTGCGATTGAGGTCCTCAAGTTCATTGAGGGCGGCCGGAGCGGCGTCACGCTGAATGCTCCCAAAGGGCTCGCGGTGCTCGGCGACACGCTGTGGGTGGCGGATATCGACGTGGCGCGCGCATTCAACGCGCGCACCGGCGTGCCCGTGGACAGTGTGAAGTTTGACAGCCTGCGCGCCGTTTTCCTGAACGATATTGCGATCGCGCCCAACGGGGCGATCTATATCACTGATACCGGAATCCGCTTCGACGACGTAGGGAATGTCTTGCACCCCGGTCCGGACCGGATTTTTCGTGTCGGGCCGGATCGCAAAGTGACCGTCGCCGTGCGGGGTGACTCCCTCGGCCGGCCCAACGGCATCGCACTCGACGTGGTCGGACGGCGATTCATCGTCGTCCAATACGGCGGCAAGGCCGTGATGGCGTGGAAACCCAGCGACAAGACGCCCAAAGTCGTCGCTCGAGGCGTCGGCGGGTTCGACGGCGTGGAGATGATTGGCGGCAAGATCGTGGTGTCGAGCTGGACCGACTCGTCGATCACGCGGTTCGACAGCACGCAGGGCACGAAGATCATTACGGGTGTGCCGAGCCCCGCCGATATAGGCTACGATGCGAAGCGGAACCGTCTGCTCATTCCTGTTTTGACAGGGAATCGACTGGAGATCTGGCAGCTGCAGTAGTCCGTCAGGCCGCCGGCTCTTGCTGCGTCAGACAGTGCAATGTGCCGAGTCCCCAGACGAGATCGACGGCATGGATCCCGACAACAGGCCTATCGGGAAAGCACTCGCCCAGAATACCGAGTGCGATTCGATCCTTCGGATCATTGAACGTCGGCACCAGCACCGCCGCATTCGCGATATAGAAATTGGCGTAGCTGGCGGGGAGTCTGACACCTTCGAAGAACAGTGGGGCGGGCATCGGCAGGTCGACGACCTGAATCGCCCGCCCGTTCTCTAGATGCATGTTCTGCAACCGCTCGCGGTTCTCCGCGAGCGGTTTGTAGTTCACATCCTTGGGGTTGTCCTCACGACACAACACCACAGTCCCCGGATTCACAAAGCGGCAGAGATCGTCGACGTGGCCATGAGTATCGTCGCCCGCGATGCCTTTGCCGAGCCAGAGCGTGTTCGTGATACCGAGCATTTCGCGAAAGACATTTTCGAGCTCATACCGGGACCTCCCGGGATTTCGCGTCTGCACGGTGGCATCGAGCAGACACTCCTCCGTCGTGATCAACGTGCCGCGTCCGTTCACGTCGATGCTGCCGCCTTCCAGTACGATTTTCCCATCGAGCAATGGCAGCTTGAATTGCTTGGCTGCGCGAACGGGGACGAGGTCATCCCTTTTCCAATCTTTGTACTTGGCCCACCCGTTGAAATGAAATCGCGCGATCGCGAGGCCCCCCCCCGGGGGCTGCCGCCCGGGGTCAGCTTCCTTCCTCACGAAGATCGGACCGAAGTCGCGGGTCCAGCCGCGGTTCGTGGGAAAACGCAGAAAATGCAGGCGGTCGAGTTTGATGCCGGCTCGTTTGAAGAACCGCGTAGCCTGTGCCTTATGGCCTTCGGAATTGACGAGGAGCCTGACGCGTTCGCCGGGCGCGAGATGCCGAATGATCTCGCCGTACACCCATGGAATGGGCTCGAACTTTCCCGGCCAATCCGTCTTGTTGTGTGGCCAGCCGAGCCACGTCGCCGCGTGGGGCTCCCACTCAGCGGGCATGCGGAAGCCAGCTGCCATCAGCCGTCTGCCATCGGTATGCTCGCTGACGGCAGACGGCGGAAAGCTGATGGCTTAGTCAGTGAGGAAACGGTGTTGGATATCGCCGTAGGCATCGGTGCGGCGGTCGCGCAGGAACGGCCAGTTACGCCGGACCTCCTCAACACGCGCGAGATCGACCTCCACGATCGGCAGCGCCTCCTGCTCGCCCGCTTCCGTGATGACGACGCCGAATGGATCGCACACAAACGAGTGACCCCAGAATTCGATGCCGGCGCCCTCACCGTTGAGCTGCTCGAACCCGACACGATTCACGGCCGCCACCCAGCAGCCGTTAGCGATGGCGTGGCTACGCTGGATCGTCTTCCACGCGTCGAGCTGCTGCGGACCGTACTGAGTCTTCTCCGCAGGATGCCATCCGATCGCCGTCGGATAAAAAAGAATGTTCGCGCCCTGGAGTGCGGTCAGGCGCGCGCCTTCGGGATACCATTGATCCCAGCATACGAGCGTGCCGATGGGGCCGACTTTGGTGTCGAACGCGCGGAAGCCGAGGTCGCCGGGGGTGAAGTAGAACTTCTCGTAGTACGCCGGATCGTCGGGGATATGCATCTTGCGGTAGATGCCTTTGACCTTGCCGTCGGCATCGATCACGGCCGCCGTGTTGTGATACAGACCGGCGGCGCGCCGCTCGAACAATGACGCGATGACCACCACCCCTGCTTCTCGAGCGACCTTCCCCAGCGTCTCGGTCGTCGGACCGGGCACGGCTTCGGCCAGATCGAAGAGCGCATGGTCCTCACGCTGGCCGATGTACTGCGTGCGGAAGAGCTCCGGCAGGCAGACGAGGTTGGCCCCCTGCTGCGCGGCGTCGTTAACGCGCGCGACCGCCTTCGCGACGTTCGCGTCTGGATCGGGGCTCATGCTCATTTGCACAAGCCCGACCTTGAACTTCGACGGCAGGGGCGCAGCCATGGGATGGAAGCCTACA
>DATFVZ010000118.1:0-10985 GCA_035259785.1 Gemmatimonadales bacterium | reverse complement strand
CTCGATCGGCGAACGTCGCCGTCGGGTAATCGTAGGCGGTGACGAACACAGCTTTTTCGTGGTGGGCTTTCAAGGCGGCTAGCGTCGCGACGGTGACTTTCCGGGCAGACATCGCTCCTCCGGCGTAAGCCGCGAGAAAGCGATTTCCTGAAACAACCATCGCCCGGACTAATAACGCCGCGGGCGAGTTCGCTTTTTAGCCCTTGTTTAGCGTGGCGGCAATACGCGGCAAATTACCACGGGCCTTCAATTGTTTCGTAGTCTAGTCCCGATGTCGCGATGGCGTCAAGGCCTAAGATATCCCTGCGCGAGGAGTAGTTCGGCGTTCAGAATCGCCGCCCCCGCCGCCCCTCGGATGGTGTTATGTCCCAGCGCGACGAAGCGAAGCCCGAGCACGCGATCGCGGGCGATACGCCCGACCGTCACGCTCATCCCGCCACCCGCATCGCGGTCGAGCCGTGGCTGCGGACGGTCGCGCTCCTCCCGGACAATGACGGGGTGCGCCGGGGCGCTCGGCAGCCCGAGCTCCTGCGGTACACCGCGGAATGAGGCGAACGCGTCCCGCAGCTCCGCTGCCTCCGCGCGCCGGCCGAGCTTCACGCGAATTGCGGCCACATGGCCGTCCACGACATTCACTCGGTGACACTGCGCGCTCACTTCGAAGTCTGCGAAGTCGATGGACCCGCCATTGAGCCGGCCAAGGATCTTGCGGGTCTCAGTCTCGATTTTCTCTTCCTCGTTGGCGATGAACGGGATGACGTTGTCGGT
This sequence comes from Gemmatimonadales bacterium, assembly GCA_035259785.1. Taxonomy (GTDB): domain Bacteria; phylum Gemmatimonadota; class Gemmatimonadetes; order Gemmatimonadales; family GWC2-71-9; genus 20CM-2-65-7. The sequence continues at coordinate 10,217 of DATFVZ010000118.1, read as the reverse complement.
GATGTCGAGCGAGGCGACGCCCGGGTAGCCCGCGCCCGAAATCGCCTGCAGTGTGGTCACAACCACCGCGTCTACACCAAACCGGGCGACGAGCGGCGCAAGTGCCAGCGTAACGACGACCGCCGAGCAGTTGGGGTTCGTGACGATGAAGCCGCGCTTCGTGCCGCGACACGGATCGAGCAGGGCGAGATGGCCGGCGTTCACCTCGGGGATCACGAGCGGTACGCCGGCGTCCATCCGGTGCGAGGACGAATTGCTCACGACGGGGTAACCCGCGTGCGCGAAGGCCGTCTCGGCTTCACCCGCAACATCGGTGGGCAAACTCGAAAACACCAAATCGCAGTCGAGCGGGGGCTGGGGTGCCTGGACGACGAGCTCGGCCACCCGTGCAGGCATCTCACCCGTGAGACGCCAGGTGCAGGCCTCGCGGTATGGCTTCCCTTCCGAGCGGTCGGACGCGGCTACCGCGGTGACCACGAATTGCGGATGTCCCTCGAGCAGCGCGATGAATCGCTGTCCGACTGTGCCGGTCGCTCCCAGAATCCCAACCCGAATCTGTGCTGCCGTCATGGCGGTTCCTTGACGCTCAGTTGTTCTGACCATATGTATGGACGTACGACCGATGTCGTCGTGGTGATTTGCCGCGTATTGCAGCCACGTTAAACAATTTGCTAAAAAGCGCTCGCCCGCGGCTACTGTGCCCGGGCTTTCTGTTTTGTCGGAGTACTGTCGCCGCTATGCCAGCCAGCGTCTGCGTGCGGGTGCCGGGATCGACTTCGAACGTGGGATCAGGGTTCGACTGCATCGGCATGGCCGTCGAGCGGTGGCTCACGCTTACGGCCCGCCTTGCGACCGAGTCGAGTCCGCACGCCGTCACCATCGACCGCCGGGGTACCCTCGCGACTTTGACGACTCCGCCCGAGGAGGACCTTCTGTGGCGGGGGTTCGTGCAGGCGTGCGTTGCCGCGGAGCGGAAGCCGCCGCGCAATGTGCTGCTCACTGTGGTCTCGGACATTCCCGTGGCCCGAGGCCTCGGCTCCTCGGCAGCCGCCACCGTCGCCGGCGCCGTAGCCGCCGTGACGCTGCTCGAGCTTGACCTGGAGCGTGAAGCTATTGCGAAGCTCTGCACCGAGCTCGAAGGGCACGCCGATAATGTCGCCCCCGCGATTTACGGCGGCGCGACGCTGGTGCTGCCGGAGCCGCAAGACGCTGGCAGGATTGCAGTCGCGCAATTGACGCTCCACGAGTCGCTCGCGCTGACGTTCGCCGTGCCCGACTTCATTGTCGAAACGAAGCAGGCGCGCGCCGTGCTGCCGCAGACGGTTCCCCACGCGTTGGCGGTGGAGGCGGCGGCGCGCAGCGCCGCGCTCGTCCAAGGACTCACGTGCGCTGAGCCCCGGTTGCTTGTCGCAGGGCTTCAAGACGTGTTACACGTACCCTACCGTCGCGCGTTGGTCCGTGGCTACGACGCCGTCGCGAACGCCGCGCGAGCCGCGGGCGCGTTCGGCGCAACCCTGTCTGGCTCGGGTCCCACCATGCTCGCGGTGACGACGGCGGACAATGCCGCCGCCGTCGGCGCGGCGATGGTAGGTGCCTGGCGAGACGCGGGCGTACGAGCCGAGACCTTCCAGCTCACGCGGCCGGTGCGCGGTTACGCGGTGTCGTAACGAATGGCCCCCTCGTCCCGACCCCTCGAGATCCATAAGTTCGGTGGCGCGTCGCTCGCGAATGCGCCCGCCATCAAGCACGCGGTGTCGATCATCCGCGCTCACCAAGCACAGGCGAGCCTGGTTGTGGTCGTCTCCGCGATGGCCGGTGTCACGAACGCATTGCTCGAAATCGCCTCCCGCGCGGTGCGCGGCGACGTGACCCACACACGGACTGCGACGCGGGCGCTGCGCGCCAAGCACGTCGAGGCCGCGCGGGGCCTCCTTTCCAAAGGCCCGGAGCTCGACGCGATCCTCGACGTCGTCGACCGCTCGCTGACCGAGCTCGAGCAGCTCGCGGCCGGGCTCGCGACGCTGCGGGAGCTCACCCCGAGGACCACGGACTACATGATCGCGCGCGGGGAACGCCTCAGCGCCCAGCTGGTCGCGGCAGCCCTGGCCGCGGACGGCGTCGACTGCACGTACGTGGACGCCGTGGATGTCGTGAAGACGGACGACACCTTTGGCAACGCGTCGCCCGACCTGGCGCAGACGGAGCGGAGCGCGCGGCGCGCGCTGAAGCCGCTGCTTGCGCGCGGTGTCGTCGTGATTGTGCCGGGGTTCCTGGGCGCGGCCTCCGACGGCCAGGTGGCGACACTGGGGCGCGGCGGCTCGGATTTGAGCGCCACACTCCTGGCGCGCGCGCTCGGCGCGCCTGAAGTCTCGCTCTGGAAAGACGTGCCAGGCCTGCTTACGGCTGATCCAGGAATCGTTCCCGACGCCCGGGTCGTGCCACAGCTGCATGTGCGCGAAGCTGCCGAGCTCGCGTACTATGGCGCTCGCGTGTTGCATCCCCGCGCGCTCACGCCGCTGATGCGCCGCACCATCGCGGTCCGGGTCCGCCCGTTCGCCGAGCCGAGCTTGCGCGGCACGGAGATTTCTCCACGCCACACGCTGACGGCGTACCCCGTGAAAGCAGTGTCCGCGATCCCGGGCCAGGCGCTACTCACGGTGACCGGCAACGGCATGCTCGGCGTGCCGGGCATTGCCGCCCGCACATTCAGCGCCGTGCAGCAACAGGGCATCTCGGTGTCGCTCATCTCGCAGGCATCGTCGGAGCAGTCCATCTGCTTTAGTGTGCCGCAAGAGCACGCGCAGCGCGCGCGGACGAGTCTGTTGGAAACATTCCGCCACGAAATCGCACGGCAGGAGATCGACGGCGTCGAAGTGCGGACCGGGGCCGCCACCCTCGTCGTGGTGGGCATGGGGTTGGCCAGCACACCGGGGATTGCCGCTCGCGTCTTCTCGGCGCTCGCGGAAGCCAAGATCAACATCATCGCGATCGCTCAGGGCTCGTCCGAGCTTAATCTTTCGCTGGTGGTAGACGGCAAGGATGCCGCCGCAGCGCTCAGCGCCGTGCATGCTGCGTTCCAGTTGTCCAAGATTGGAGGCGGCACCGCCGGTACTGTCGGACATCCCGGGTTCACCGACGTCGTGTTGCTGGGTTTCGGGCAAATCGGCCGTACGCTGGCGCCCCTGCTCGCGCGGCCCGTCAACCGGCGCCAGGACGCTGCCCGTGTCCGCGTAGTGGCCGTCATAGACCGCAGTGGATTCGTGTTCGATGCGGACGGCTTCGGACGCCGGCAGCTCGACGCCTTGTCCGCCGCCAAGCAAAAAGGTACCCGCCTCGCCGCCAGCCCCGCGGGGCGCAAAGGGACCGCGGCGGACGCGGTGGCCTTCACCGCGCGCCACGCCCTTGCCAATCCCGTCCTGGTGGACGTCACCGCGGACGACACGACCGAAACGCTTAAGGCCGCGCTTAACGCCGGGATGCACGTCGTGCTCGCCAACAAGCGGCCGATCACTGGAAACCGGCGCAGCTACGCCCAACTCCAGGCTGCAGCCGAAGCGGGTGGGCGCCAGCTTCTGCACGAAGCGACGGTCGGTGCGGGGCTGCCGATCATCGACACGTATCACAAGCTGGTCGAGTCGGGCGACCGCGTCGACAAGATCGAGGGCTGTCCGTCGGGCACGCTCGGCTATTTGTTCGGCGAGATGGGTCGCGGCAAGCTGTTCTCGGAAGCACTGCGCGGTGCGATCACGCGCGGGTATCCCGAGCCGGACCCACGCGACGATCTGTCAGGCGTGGACGTGGCCCGCAAAGCGCTGATTCTTGGCCGGTTGCTTGGCTTCACGGGTGAGCTGAAAGACATCGCCGTTGAATCGCTGGTACCGCAGGGAGCGAAGCGACTGTCCCGGGAAAAGTTCGTGGCCAGACTCGAGGATTTCGATGCCGGGTGGCTGAAGCGCGTCGAGCGCGCCAAGGCCGGCGGCGGCGTGCTTCGGTACCGGGCGATCGTGACACGGAGACGCATCCGTGTCGGACTGGTAGTGGTGCCGGCCTCGAACCCTATGGCTTCGCTTAACGGAACAGACAATCAGTTCATTTTCACGACGACGCGGTACAAGAAAAACCCGCTCGTGATCACCGGCCCCGGGGCCGGACCCGACGTCACGGCGGGGGGAATCGTCAACGACGTCCTCAAGCTCGCGGTCGAGAAATGAGCGAGGGGACCCGGCAACGCTGCGCCAGTTGCGGCAGAGAGTTTCCGGAAACTGCCCCGCACCCGCGCTGTCCGAACTGCCGTGGCCTGCTTGAGATCCAACACACGGCTCCCACGGTTAGGGGCCAGGAGTTACGCGCGCTACTTGATCGCAGGCCGCACGAATCCGGTGTGTGGCGATTCAAGGAGATCGTGCTGCCCACTGCGCAGGACCTGCTCTCCTATCCCGAGGGCAACACGCCGCTGCTGGTGCGTCCCAGCGTCGCGCAATGGGCCGAGGTGAATAGGCTGCTGCTCAAGCACGAAGGCTTCAACCCGACCGGCTCGTTCAAGGACCGTGGCATGACGGTCGGCGTAACCCAGGCTCGGCGGATCGGCGCCTCCGCGGTGGCGTGTGCGTCGACAGGGAACACCGCCGCTTCGCTGGCGGCGTACGCGGCGCTGGCCGGACTCCCGGCGCTTGTCGTGATCCCGAAAGGACAGGTCGCCGTGGGCAAGGTGGCTCAGACGGTCGCCTACGGCGCGCGGGTGCTCGTGGCGCGAGCCAACTTCGACCGCTGTCTGGAGCTCGTGGACGAAGCCAGTCGCGAACTGGGCGTCTACCTGCTCAACTCTGTCAATCCGTTTCGGCTGGAGGGACAGAAAACGATCGTGCTGGAGTTGTTGCAGCAGCTCGCCTGGGAACCACCCGACTGGATCGTCGTGCCGGCCGGCAACCTCGGCAACACCGCGGCGTTCGGCAAGGCATTGGTGGAAGCGCGGACGCTGGGATTGATTGGTCGCCTACCGCGGCTCGCAGCGATCCAGGCGGCGGGGGCCGCGCCGTTTGCCGCGAGCTTTCGAGAGGGCTTCACGCGACGCCATAGCGTCGAGCCGCACACGGTCGCGACCGCCATCAACATCGGCAATCCGGCGTCGCACGATCGAGCCGTCCAGGCTATTCGCGACACCGAAGGCGTGGTCACGGCCGTGTCGGACGACGCGATTCTGGAGGCGAAGGCGGTGGTGGATGCTGCCGGCGTCGGCTGCGAGCCGGCGAGCGCCGCCGCGGTCGCCGGCGCGCGTCACCTCGCGCGCGAGGGGCTGATCCAGCCGACCGACCGCGTGGTCGCGGTGCTCACGGGCCACCTGCTCAAAGATCCGGCCGCCGTGACGCGCTACCACATCGAGACCGAGCCGCCCCCGCCACGAGCCAATCGCCCCGGCGAGATCGAGCCACGTTTGTCCGAAATCGAGAAAGCGCTGAAGCTCGTCACGGGCTGAATTCCGTGTCGATCTGCGCCCGTTGCAAGTGTCCCGAGTAGTCGACGTAGATCGTCTTGGTCTCGGAATAGAAGTCGTAGACCTCCCATCCGCCTTCGCGGTGTCCGTTGCCGGTCTGCTTCACGCCGCCGAAGGGGAGATGGGCCTCTGCACCGATCGTCGGCGCGTTGACGTACGTGATCCCGTTGTCGAGATCGGTCATCGCGCGGAACGCGCCGTTGACGTCGCGCGTGTAAAGCGAGCTCGATAATCCGTATTTCACACCGTTGTTGATCCGTATCGCATTTGCGAGATCAGTGGCTCTGAGGACTGCGAGGACGGGGCCGAAGATCTCTTCCTGCTCGACGCGCATCCCCGGCTTCACGCCCGTGATCACCGTCGGCTCATAGAACCACCCGCATTCGAGACGCTTGTCACCCTGCGGGATCTTGCCGCCCAGCGCCACACTCGCCCCTTCCTTCTTAGCGATATCGACGTACTCTCGGACCTTCTGGCGCGCGTCCTCGTGAATCAGCGGACCGACGTCCGTTTTGTCGTCCAGTCCTGGGCCGAGCCGCAGCGTGGATGCGCGGTCGGTCAACATCTTCACGAACTTGTCGTGGACTTTTTCCTGCAGAATGAGCCTGCTCGTCGCGGTGCAACGCTGGCCCGTTGTGCCGAACGCTCCCCAGAGCACACCGTCGAGCGCGAGGTCGAGATCGGCATCGTCCATCACGATCATCGCGTTCTTGCCACCCATCTCGAGTGACAGCCGTTTGTGCATCTTGCCGCACGTGGCACCAATCGTCGAGCCCGTTTCGGTCGACCCGGTAAACGAGATGACGGGGACTTCCGGATGCTCGACGAGCACCCGGCCGACAACGGATCCCTGCCCGTGGATGAGCTGGACAACGTCCGGCGGAATTCCTGCCTCGAGCAGTACTTCGACCAAGAGATGCGCCGTGTGCGGCACGTCCTCGGCGGGCTTGAAGATCACCGCGTTCCCACATAGCAGCGCTGGAAACATCTTCCACGTGGGTATCGCGAGCGGGAAGTTGAACGGTGTGATCAAGCCGGCGATGCCGATGGGGCGACGATAGCTCATCGCCCACTTGTTGCGCAGCTCGGACGGCACGACCCGACCGAACAGGCGCCGCCCCTCGGTGGCCGCGTAGAACGCCGTATCGATACCTTCCTGTACGTCGCCGCGCGTCTCGGCGAGCACCTTGCCCATCTCTCGCGTCATCGCCCGCGCGATGACGTCTTTGCGCTCCACCAGCAGCTGGCCGACGCGCTGCAACATCTGGCCACGAATCGGTGCCGGAGTTCTCGACCAGGCGGCGAAGCCTTTCTGTGCTGACGCAACGGCGCGCTGAAGATCGTCCGGCCCGGAGCGCGGGAACAAGCCGATCACGTCGTTCCAGTCCGCGGGGTTGCGGTTCTCGAAGTAGTCACCGGTAGACGGCGCGGCCCACTGACCGGCAATGAAATTCTTGAAAGTCTCAGGCATGAACGGTCAGCCTCAAGGTTTTGGTGTTGGCTGTGTCGTTGGCTCGGGGCAGAACCAGACCCCACGCTCACGCGCGTTGGCGTAGCCGGTCCGCGGGAGCACGATACCAAGCGCGAGTATGACGCCCCAAAAGCTCACGAGGATCGACATCAGATGCGCAAAGCCCTTGCGATGCCGCCACGACGCCGCCGCGCTCCATATCCCCGATACAATGAGGGTGAACACCCCGGTGCCGTAGAACAGCAGTTTCGCCCCGCAGACGTGGGAGTACGGCCACACCAACATTCCGACGCCGAGCAGCACTCCCAGACCGAGCCGGCCCCATGTCGCGGCAGCACGGTGCGCTCCGCTTGTCATCGGACTGCGGACTGTGGGGGTCCCTCCCGGCGTCCGCCGCGCCGTGGGAACCGCGCGGCCGAGCGTCGGGTCAGCTTCGGGCAACTTCGCGAGCAGCTTGTCCACCTCGCGCATCTCGCGATCCCAGTCTCGGTCCCTCTCTTTGTCAGCCACTACTCCCCCCTCCCCCTCGGGCCAGCCCGTATCGCTCGATCTTCTTGTACAGATTGCTGCGGGGCATTTGCAATGTGCGCGCGGTCTCGGACACGTTCCAGTCGTGCTCCTGCAGCTTCCTCAATAAGAAGTCGCGCTCGGCGGCCTGCTTGAAATCCTCGAATGTGGCGGCTCGTAGCCACCCCGCGTCACCGGAACTGACGCCGCCCGTACCCCTCACTCGTCCCCCGTCCGCCGTCCCCACGAGCTTCTCGACGTCGCTTTGAGTCACGGTCAGACCCGCCGCGAGAATGAGGAGCCGCTCGACTGCGTTCTTCAACTCGCGAATGTTTCCCGGCCAGTCGTGCGCGGTGAGCCGCTCGACAGCGTCCGTTTCAAAATCCTTGACCGGCAACCCCACGTGCGTCAGCTCGGCTGTGAAGTGCGTGATGAGCTGCGGGATATCGCTGCGTCGCTCGCGTAACGACGGCACGTGGATAGGCACGACGTTCAGACGATAGAGCAGATCTTCACGGAACCGACCGTCCTCAATCTCCAGATTGAGATTCTTGTTCGTCGCGGCAATGACCCGCACATCGACCGGGAGCGTCTTTCCCGACCCCACACGGGAGATCATGCCCTCCTGGAGCGCGCGGAGCACCTTTGCCTGCGCCGACAAGCTCATGTCGCCGATCTCATCGAGAAAGAGCGTTCCGCCATCGGCGAGCTCGAACTTCCCGGCTCGGTCCGCGAACGCGCCGGTAAAGCTCCCTTTGATGTGGCCAAACAGCTCGCTCTCGATCAGCTCCGTCGGGATCGCGGCGCAGTTCACCTCGACAAACGGCCCGGATGCGCGCGGGCTCAGCGCGTGGATTGCGCGAGCGACGAGCTCCTTGCCCGTCCCGTTCTCGCCGGTGATCAGGACACGCGCCGGCGTGGGCGCCACTTTTTCCAGCAGCCCGATGACGTTGCGGATCGCCTTGCTCGAGCCCACGATCTCGTACTGTGCCCGTACTTCCTGCTTCAGACGCACGTTCTCCTTGACGAGGACGACGTGCTCGAGGGCATTGCGCAAAGTCAGCAAGATTCGGTCGGTGTCGAGCGGCTTCTCGAGGAAATCGTAGGCGCCCAGCTGCGTCGCTTCGACAGCCGTTTGGATCGTACCGTGTCCGGAGATCATGACGATCTGCGCCCGGGGGTCAAGCTCGCGGAGACGTTTCAGCGTTTCGAGTCCGTCCATCCCTTCCATTTTTACATCGAGAAAGACGAGGTGCGGCCTGAACTCGGGATAGGTGCGCGTTGCCTCGTGGCCCGAGGCGCAGACCTGGACGGCGATCTCTTCGTACTCCAGCACCTGCCTCAGGGCTTCGCGAATTCCCTTTTCATCGTCCACAATCATCACGCGGCGCGCACTGGAAGGTGGGACGGAGCCGGCAGGAGTCAAAACGATGCTCTCCGCTTCCGATACAACACGACGCCGATTGGATTGACGGCCACATCTGAAACGGCGGGATCGACCTTCAACGGAATCGCCCCATTCGATGAGGCGCCCGCCATTTGCTTCGCGATCGAGTTGACCATCGGCCCGGGAAATTCGATGCCGCGCAGACTGATGTCCTCGATCTTGAAGCGAGCGATTCCCGGTCGTTCGATCGAGACGGTGCCGCCCATCCGCAGCGGCTCGCGCTCGCCCACCATCCCCGCAAACGGGCCCAGTGACCCGGGCGGTAGCGTGCGCGTGTCGAGCCGCGCGTGGACGATGAGCTTGCCCTCCTGCAGCTCGACACGCATTGAGTCGTACATTTTCCTCACGTTCCAGTCGATCCCGGCGCCGATGAGCGACGCCATCTCGTTTGGCGTCAAGATGACGGAGTCCGGTCCACCGCTCGCGCCAAGGTTGCCCAGCTTCGCGTTCCCCGACGCGGTCGCCGCGGGTGTCGGCGCGCCCACAGACGTATCCGCCACCGGTGGCAGCGCCTGTGATCTTCCGAACCAGCGGGCGCCGGTACGCATGATCGGCTCACGGAACCAGTAGATCAGCGCGATCGCCCCCAGGATGACGACCGCGCAGCCGAGGCGGAAGAGCCCTTTAAGACAGCCGTTCATGGTATTTCACCTGGTACACTGATCCATTAGGAGTCAGCGTGCTTTGCATGAGATCCACTTCGCTGACGGTCACCGTGCGGTCGAACGAGATCCGGGCCAACGTCTGTTCGAGCCCGGAGAAATCGCGCGGCCTCGCGTCGCGACTTGTTCGCCCCAGTGTCACGTGTGGACGAAACGCGCGCGCCTCCGTCGGGAAGCCGAGTGGCTCGAACGCCTGCTCCACGCCGTGCTGCAAGAGCTCGAGGGCCGGCTCTGGTGTCACACCGGCCCAGAGCACGTGCGGTCGCCGATAATCAGGGAACACACCGAATCCCGTGATCTGGAGTGCGAGTGGTCGCGGCTCGGCGCGGCCTCCAGCAGCACGCCCCAACGCCGTTCGCAGCTCGCTCTCGCGCGACTCGTCGACGTCACCCAGGAATTTGAGGCTCAAATGAATGTTCTCGGGTCGTACCCATTTCACGGGAAGAGCGTCGCGCCTCCGGGCGGAGCGCAGCGGCGTGAGCGCGTCCCAAAGCTCCTGTCGCAGCTCTCCGGGAAAATTCAGCGCGACGAACGCTCTAACAGGCTCCCCCGACGGTAGCCGCGCGGATCGATCTCGATCCGCGCAAATCCCAGGGCGCTGAGGGACGACACGATCGCCTCGCGTCGCTCCTCGAGCCA
>DATFVZ010000117.1:0-4936 GCA_035259785.1 Gemmatimonadales bacterium | reverse complement strand
GCTAGCGACAGGCCGACGTTTCCACCTATCCTTCTGCTGAGGAGGTCGAGAACAAGTGATCTACACAGCCGGGGCCAGCGTGCTAAGCGCTGCGAGCGGCTGCCTGGCCCGCAGGCTTCGCGGGAACGCGTCCCCCTATCCGGCAGGAGGATAGCGAGTGCGTAGTGCCCTTCCCAAGTGTGTTTTCGCGGTCGTGAGCATCAGCCTGACCACGATTCCTGTCGTTTGCGCGCAAGTTGATATCTCGCGTCTCATCGAAAAGGCAGCGCCTGCCGTCGCGCTGCTCGAAGGACAAGGGCCGGCCGGGAGCAAACAGGGCACCGGCTTCGTTGTATCCGCCGATGGCCTCATAGTGACGAACCTGCACGTGATCACCGGCATGGACAAACTTCGCGCTCGCATCGCGAAGTCGGACCCCTTCGAGGTGCAACAAGTCGTGGCGTTCGATGAGGCCCGCGACATTGCGCTGATCAAGCTTCCAGTCGCGCGTCTTTCCCGGCTGCTTCTGGCGGACTCGCGCAACGTGGAGGCAGGGCAGCCGGTGACCGTGCTCGGCAATCCGTTCAGCCGGGTTGGCACCGCAAGTCAAGGAATCATCAGCGCGGTTCGAGAGCTACCTGGAACGGCAATCACCGTTATTCATACAAACGCTTCCGTGAGCCCGGGAAATAGCGGTGGACCCTTGCTCAATTCGCGGGGCGAAGTAATCGGAGTGATAACGGGCAGGCTCCGCGGTTCTGACGGGTTAGCCTTCGCCGTGCCGTCGAACGATGTTCGTGCTGTCGTCGAAGGAGCAAGAACGCCGAGGACACTGGCGGGGCTCAGTCGGGCCATCGCGGCATCAGGCGGTACCGAGCAGGCATACTGCCAAGAGTTGGCGAACCGCCTACCGGTACACATGCCGGACGTGATTGCTCCAAACGTAGCGCCCCTGCTTGCCCGCTCGATTAGGAACGATACTGCCGCGGCGTCCTCCGCGTTGCAGACCCGTCGCCATCACTCGGTGCAGGCTGGGGGAGCGACGAAATGCTCTACCCGGTAAACGGGATCGTTCGTGATACCCAGCTCCCGCCTTTCTCGCTCGATCGCCTCCCCCTCGTCGTCCCCGGATGGACGAAGAGAGGGTGATCGCGCCGCTTCACTGGCGGCTACTCGATCTGCTGTTCCAGTCGCTCAGCGCGCCAAGTCACCGTCGAGCCAGTCATGAGGAGGAGGGTGACGTCGTGAGTTCAAAATTGCTGCCTCTCGTCGCGCTCGACTCCCATGGCCCGAATCGCGCGGTGAGAGTCCGCTATCGAGATCCGCTTACGGCCGAACTGCGACCTTCTTACAGCGCGTAATAGATGACGAGCGCGACCGACGCGCCCGCTGCGATGATGTTGACCGCGTAGAAAAGCGCAACCCAGTACCAGGGTAAGCGGCGGTGCTCCAACAAGCGAGTCATTCCCTAGTCTCGCTCGATTTGCTACTGGCCGGAATCCGCCGCTCGGCCTACGTCGAGCGATGTATCTCATAGACGTATCGACGGATCACGCCGCGGACCCTCTGATCTGCCGATTTACATCTACGGATCTCGTTAGAGCGAACCGTCGGCGCGCAGCGGGAACGCCTGATTTGCGGCGAATTTGAGCGGTCGCGGCGACCGGTCGCTCATGGCGGATCGTTGCTGCACGGTCGAACTGCGGAAAGCGGCTGGTGGACGGCGGTAGGGACCCTGTGGGGACAGTGGGCTGCTTGACGCAGAAGTTCAACCGATGACGGCCTGCTCAGAGAGCCAGGTCACAGCCTCAGAATCCCTTGGGGACTTTTTGGGGACTTTTCTCCCGAGCCCACAGACGCGACGCCGTGTTCGGCAAAGATTCGCGCCAGCGTGCCGTCCGACTGCAGATCGCCCATTGCCTGCTCGAGCGCGCGCCAGGGCTTCATGCCCGAATTTGACCGCCATGCCGACTGTCCACTGGCGAGTCCTGCCGGTCGGCAGGGGCGCGGCGGCGAGATCGGCTCGCAGCCGTTCTACATGAGCGCTGCGCAGTACGAGTACTGGAAGCACACGCACCTGATCATCGACGTCGTTCCCGGCCGTGGCCGGATGTTTTCGCTGGAGGGGCCGGAGGGCCTGCGTTTTCTCACGCGGTCGCGGCTCTACACGGACGACGAGTGGCGGCAACTGGAGCCGTTCATCGGCGTCTGATCGGTGCCGGACTCCCGGCACTGGACGACCTGGCGCGCGCTCTCCGAGCTGGCGGCTGGGCGTGTGCGCTCCATCGGCCTCGGATGTGTGCGACGCTGGCTCTCTCCGCCGCTCGCGGGATTCACGACGAACTTGTTACTCCCAACGCCGGTGTCCTCCGGGTACATTGCCTCAGAGCGCGCCGCGTCGGGCGCTACTAGGAGACCCCCATGAACGCACGCGTAGCCGAATTTGAAACGTCGCACCATCCCGTCGTGTCGCACGACCAATGGCTCGCCCGGCGCAAGGCGCTGCTCATCCGCGAACGCGAGCTCACGCACCTGCGCGACCAGGTCGCCCGCGAACGTCGCGAGCTCCCGTGGGTGCGCGTCGAGAAGGACTACGTCTTCGATACTCCCAAGGGCGCGCGCAGGCTCGCCGACCTGTTCGAGGGCCGCAGCCAGCTCTTGGTCCAGCATTTCATGCTCGGACCGGGGTGGAAGGAGGGCTGCCCCAGCTGCTCCTACATGGCCGACCACACCGATGGCATGACTCTCCACCTCGAGCATCGCGACGTCACGTTCATCGCCATTTCGCGTGCGCCGCTCGCCGAGATCGAAGAATTCAAGCGCCGCATGGGCTGGAAGTTCAAGTGGGTGTCCTCCCACGGCAGCGACTTCAACTTCGATTTTGGCGTGAGCTTTACGCCCGAGGAGAAAACGAAAGACGAGGTCACCTACAACTACGCAAAGCAGCCCTACGAGTGGGACGAGCTGCCCGGCATCAGCGTGTTCTACAGGAACGATGCGGGCGAGGTCTTCCACACCTACTCGACCTACCGGCGCGGCGTCGAGGCGATGATGGGCACGTACAGCCTGCTCGACCTCGTGCCCAAGGGCCGCGACGAGAGGGAAGGGAAAGGGATGGCCTGGGTGCGGCACCACGACCGCTACGAACCGGCGCCTGCGCCGAAAGCCGGTCCCGCAGCCGATTCTTGCTGCGGCTCGCAAGGGTGATGCGATGAAGCGCCGGTTGCTGTGGCTCGCCGCGCCCATCGTCGCAGGACACGCGGGATGCATTGCGTTCCCGGCAGCCGCCATCGCGCTCGGCCTGCCGGTCGTGATGCCGATCTGCGGTGGCGGCCTGGGCCCGCTGCTGCCGGCGCTCGCCACCATGGGCCTTCACGTGGCGGCGACGCTGGGGATCGCGAGTGGAGTCGCCCTGCTGTCAATGTCCGTCGGACAGCGACCACGGTGAATTACTTGGATGGCCACGACGTTTCGCTTAGGCGACCGTGTCGCGCTCGGGGCGATTGGCCCCGGAACGGTCGCGTAGCGACACCAGGGCATTTGCAGTTCAAAGGGCGTTTGGCGGCCCAGGCGTCAGCGAAGTCGGCGGCCTGAGCGCACTGGCGAACCAGGCTACCACACGAACGGCACCAGACGATACCGGACCCGCTTCTGGTATTCGGTGTATCCGGCCAGGTCCTTGGCGAGCAGGCGTTCCTCGTCCAGAAGCCGCCATATCAGAAACGGCATCATGGCCGCGATCGGGACCAGCCCCCAGTACGAGCCCAGCGCCAGCGGCGCGCCGAAAAGGTACAGCGACCCGCTTGCGTACATCGGGTGGCGAACGATCGCATAGGGCCCGGTCGAAATGACCGTCTGATTCTCGGCGACTTCGACGGTGGCCGACGAGAACGTGTTTTCTCGATACACCCGAACGATGAGACCAAACCCGATCGCGACGAGCACGTTTCCCGCAACCACGATGCCGAGCGGCACGGCGGACCACCCGAAGCGGTGGTCGAGAGCCGATACGACCAGGAGGGCGATGAAACCGAGGGACGCGGCCAGCATGATGAGCCGTTGAGCTGGCCGCTTCTCCGCCGTCGGACCGCCTCTCATTCGGCGCTCGAGAAGGGCAGGGTCCCTTCGCAGCAGATAGAGCGTAGTCAGAGCCGACGCGCCGATGAAGATCGACAGGTACACCCATGCCTGCCAATAGTGAACGGTCCCGGCAGGGACGAACAGCAGGAGTCCCATCACCGCGGCGAGGATCGCGAGTGCGAACCATGCCCTTACACTCAGGCTTTTCATCCGCTCGAACGTATGGTTGAGCGGCGCGATGCCGACGGTTTGGCTCTGCACTTCTGAGTCAGACCAGCACCTCGTAATGACGTGCTCGGCGGTCGTACTCGATCATCATTTGCTGCACCTTCTCGGGTACGACGGCGAGCTCGGAGTCCCGCCCAGCAAATCGCTCAATGGCTGCCGTTGACTCCCAAGTTGTCACCACGAGGAACTCGACGCCCCGCTGCGTGTTGCGCCTCAGGACAGAGGCGTTGATAAAGCCGGGGATCTTCGTGAGTTCCGGTAGCGTTTCGGAGCGTAGGTGTTGGACATATGCGTCTGCGTGAGGCGGCTTGGCGAGTCCGCGCCAATGGCGTGAAATCATGGTCAATCCATCGTGTCTGGAGACATCAGCTCTCCGAGGCCTCTAACGTCCGGCATGGGCCGCGCGCTCCCGCGCGTCTGCTCCGTGCCGTCCTTAGATGCCCTCCAGCAATGACCGGAATACCTTGTACAGCTGCGCCCGCGTCTCGAATCCTATCCCCGGTGCCTCTGGAGGATACGTGCGACCGTTTGAGACCACCGCGCCATCGGCAAACCCACCGAAGGGCTGGAAGTTGTGAGGGCTCGATTCGCTGCCGCCCAACCCGAGCGCGGCCGCAATGTGGAGGGAGAACATGTGCCCACCGTGCGG
>DATFVZ010000116.1:0-9097 GCA_035259785.1 Gemmatimonadales bacterium | reverse complement strand
TCATACCGCTCCTGCTTTCATCAGATCATGCAAATGCACGATCCCAACCACGCGCTTCTGCGCGTCGAGTACCGGCAGCGCCATGATCCCATGCCGCTCCATCACGCTCACGGCGACGCCGGCCAACTCCTCGGCGGTCGTCGATTTCGGCGTCCGCGTCATGACGTCGCGAACCGGGGTCGCGAGGAAATCATCCGTCCGTTCCATGAGCCGTGTGAGGTCGCCGGACGTGACGACGCCCACGAGCGCCCCCTTCGGGTCGACTACCGCGACCGTCCCGCGCCGCTCGGCGAGCAGCACGACGCACTCACGCATCGGCCGCTCAGCGGTGAGCGTGGGGAGATGCTCCGTGAGCATCACGTCAGCGACGCGCAGCAGCAGCTTGCGGCCGAGCGCGCCGCCCGGATGGAGGGTAGCGAAATCGTCCCGCCGGAACCCCTTCTCTTCGAGAAGGGTCACGGCGAGCGCGTCGCCGAGCGCGAGCGCGACCGTCGTACTGGCGGTGGGTGCGAGTGTCTCCGGGCATGCCTCATCGGTCACCGATGCATCGAGGACCACTGTGGCGTACTGCGCGAGCGGTGACGTGGGATTGCCGGTCAGCGCGATGATGGGAACACCGAAGCGCTCGAGCTGAGCAACAAGGCCAAACAGTTCGTCGGATTCGCCGCTCTTCGACAGGAGAATCGCGATATCCTTCTTGCTCACGCGACCCAGGTCGCCGTGCAGCGAATCGACGGGATGCAGGAACGTCGCGGGCGTGCCGGTCGACGTGAATGTCGCCGCGATCTTCCGCGCGATGAGCCCTGATTTGCCGACGCCCGAGACGATGAGCCGGCCTTCGGCGGCCTTGAGAAGCTCGACCGCTTGCGCGAACGCAGGACCCAGCCTGTCGGCGAGCCGTTGTACAGCCGCCGCCTCGAGCGCGAGCACGCGCTTGCCCCGGGCGACGAGTTGCTCGCTGCCCGTCACCGATTTCGGAGCCCTGGCCGGCTTACGCACGAACGGTCTCCCGGACGCGCTGCCACACATCGACCGCCAAGCCCACGATTCCGGCGAGTTGATCGAGGGGGATCATGTTCGGACCGTCCGACGGCGCGTGGGCCGGATCGGGATGTGTTTCGAGGAAAAAGCCGTCGGCGCCGGCCGCCGCCGCGGCATACAGCAGGGGTGGAATGAACCCGCGCTGCCCGCCGCTCGAGCCATCAGCTCCCTGCCCCGGCTGCTGCACAGAATGCGTCGCATCGAAAATCACCGGCGCGTCGCAGGCGGCACGCAGCCGCGGGAAACTGCGCATGTCGACCACGAGATCGCCGTAGCCGAAGAATGTGCCCCGCTCGGTCACGGCGACTTCCGGCGCTCCACCGGCTCGCACCTTTTCGACGGCACCGCGCAACTCTTCCGGCGCCATCCACTGCCCTTTCTTGATGTTCACCGGGCGCTGCGCCTTTCCTGCAGCGACGAGCAGATCGGTCTGGCGGCAGAGGAACGCGGGTATTTGAAGCACGTCGGCAACACGGGCGGCGAGGGCGACGTGTGCAGGTTCATGGACGTCGGTCAGAATGGGCAGGCCGGTCGCCGCGCGGACTTTCTCCAGGGCCGCCAGGCCGGCGTCCATTCCCGGGCCGCGTGGTGAGCTCAGTCGAGCGCGATTGGCCTTGTCGTACGACGCTTTGTAGATGACGCTGATCCCCAGTTTTACGCGCAGCTCGGCGAGGGTCTCGCCGATATGGACGTTGAGGTCGTCCGATTCGACGACGCAGGGACCCGCGATGAGAAACGGGCCGTTCTCTGCCCCGAAGCGATGCGACATGTCAGTCCGTGAGCTCAGCCAACGCGCGCGAGGACTCTGCGCGCGGATGGAGATTGTGGCGGTCCAGGGCCGCTCCCACGAAGCCCGCAAACAATGGATGCGGGCGCATCGGCCGCGACTTCAGCTCGGGATGGAACTGGCAACCGATGAACCAGGGATGGTCGGGCAGCTCGATCATTTCGACGAGCGATCCATCCGGCGAGAGGCCCGAGCAGCGCATTCCGTACTCCGCGAGCACATCGCGATAGGCGTTCGACACCTCGTAGCGGTGCCGGTGACGCTCGCTCACCTCCGTGGCGTTGTACGCCTGCGCAACACGTGAGCCCGGCCGGAGCCGGCAGGGATACGCGCCCAACCGCATCGTGCCGCCCATTTCCTGAATACCTTCCTGCGACCGCATCAATGCGATAACCGGATTCTCGCACTCCGGTGCGAATTCACTCGAGTTCGTGTCGGGGATTTTGCACACATTGCGCGCGAATTCGATGATGGCCGTCTGCAGGCCAAGGCAGATCCCGAAGAACGGAAGCTTATGCTCCCGCGCCCACCGGATGGCCTCCAGCATGCCCTCGACTCCCCGCACGCCGAAGCCGCCCGGCACCAGCAGTCCATCGTAGTTGGCGAGCAGCTCGCCTGCGGTCTCCTGATCGGTGAACCGATCCGACGCGATCCATTCGATCCGCACCCCCACCTCGTTGGCGATGCCACCGTGCACCAACGCCTCGTGAATGCTCTTGTAGCTGTCGGCGAGCTCGGTGTACTTGCCCACCACCCCGATCCGCACCTGCTGCGGCGGATGGAGGATCTTCTCGACCATCGCTGCCCACGCGCGCAGATCGGGCTCTTTGGTGTCGAGGTGCAGCCGCATGCAGACCTCCTTGTCGAGGCCCTGATCGTGCAGCTTCAGCGGGATTTCGTAGATCGATTTGACGTCGGGACTCTCGACCACGCACCCGAAGTCCACGTTGCAGAACTGCGCGATCTTGCGCTTGAGATCTTCGGACAGCGGCCGCTCGGTGCGGCACACCAGAATGTCGGGCTGGATTCCGATCTGCATCAGCTCGCGGACCGAGTGCTGCGTCGGCTTGGTCTTGAGCTCGGCGGTCGCCGCGATGAACGGCACAAGCGTCAGATGAATGAAGAGCGTGTTGTCGCGGCCGACTTCCTGACGGAATTGACGGATCGCCTCGAGGAACGGCAGCGATTCGATGTCGCCCACAGTGCCGCCAATCTCGGTGATCACGACGTCGTGATCGGGCGCGAGGCGACGGATCGCGCTTTTGATCTCGTCGGTGATATGTGGAATCACCTGCACCGTCGAGCCGAGGTATTCGCCCCGCCGCTCTTTGGTGATCACGGACAGATAGATTCGGCCGGTGGTCACGTTGTTCACCTGCGACAACGACCGGTCGATAAAGCGCTCATAGTGGCCGAGGTCGAGGTCGGTCTCGGCGCCGTCGTCGGTCACGTAGACCTCGCCATGTTGGAATGGCGACATCGTCCCCGGATCGACGTTGATGTAGGGATCGAACTTCTGAATCGTGACCTTGAGGCCGCGCTCGGCGAGCAGGCGGCCAAGCGAGGCCGCGGCGATGCCCTTCCCGAGCGAGCTTACCACACCACCCGTGATGAAGACGTATTTCGTCGAGCTCACGGACTCACCTCCCGCAACTGGCGAGTTATCTCCGCTTCAGCCCACACCAAGTCGGCCGGCGTATCGATCCCTGGCGCCGCCGGACCGTCGAACAGCGTGACACCGATCGGAATCCCGTGCAGCAAGGGCCGGAGCTGCTCGAGCTTCTCCCACTGCTCTTCTGGGACAGGTGGTAGCGCCACCCAACGCTCCAATGCTTCGCGGGTGTACGCATACACGCCCACGTGCTGGTGGTAGACGACGTCGCCTGTGCCTTCGCGGTCGAAGGGAATCGGCGCGCGCGAGAAGTAGAGGGCGCGCCCGTGTGCATCTACCACGACTTTTACCCGGCTCGGCTCACCGGCTAGGACCGGATCGAGGGAGCCCGCGGCCGTCCCGAGCGGATCGCCCTGCTCCAGACAGGCCAGCGCGCCTTTGACCGCCGCGGACGCTACGAAAGGCTCGTCACCCTGCACGTTCAGGATGCGGTCGAAGGCGCTAAATGACGGATTAGCAATGACTTCGGCCACGCGCTCGGTGCCCGACGTATGATCGGGCGAAGTCATGACCGCTTCGAAGCCCGCCTCCCGCACCACCGCGGCGATCTCGCGAGCGTCCGTCGCCACCACAAGGCGGTCACAAACGCTCAAATCGGCGATACGGCGGGTGACGACGAGGATTAGGGGCTCGCCAGCCAGAAGGAGCAGCGGCTTGCGAGGGAGGCGGCTAGAACCGAGCCGTGCAGGAATCACGCCAAGGACAGGCACGTGAGAACATACAAAATCTGTGCCGTAGCGTCTAGACCACGTCTACCACCTTGCCCTACGGCCTTTTACGCCTAGATCGACGAACCGGCCGTGGCCCTTTCGTGGGCCTGCCTCATCACGCCATCGCGTTGGCGGACCTGACGACGCGGAGGAAATTCTCGAGAATCCGCTTCCCGTGCTCCGTTCCGATCGACTCGGGGTGAAACTGGACACCGTAGGTCGGATGATCACGGTGCTTCATTGCCATGATCTCCGATACTCCGGCGCCTTGCCGGTCTGCGCTCATCGCAGTGACGATCAGGTCGGGAGGAAGCGAGCTCGGTTCCACAACGAGCGAGTGGTAGCGCATCGCCGTGAACGGGCTGGGGATGCCGTCGAACAGTTCATCGTCGCTGTGCACGATCGGGCAGGTCTTGCCGTGCATCAGGCGCTGCGCCCGGACGATCTTGCCTCCGAACGCCTCCCCGATTGCCTGGTGGCCCAAACAAACACCCAAGATCGGGATTTGGCTGGCGAGCGCCCGAACGAGTGGAACGAGGATGCCGGCCTGTCCGGGTGTCTTGGGCCCGGGCGAGAGCACAGCGGCGGTGGGTTTGAGCGCGAGAACATCGTTCACGCTCAGCGCGTCGTTTCGGTAGACAACGGGCTCCTCGCCAAGCTCGCCGAGGTACTGCACGAGATTGTAGGTGAACGAGTCGTAGTTATCGAGAACGAACAGCATGCTGACAATCTATTTGCTCAGGCCCTTCCCGCGAGATCCGCGGTGCAGAACGCGCACTTTGTCGCCTTGATGGGAATCTTCGAGAGACAGTACGAACACTCCTTCGTCGACGCCGGGGCTTCGGTCTTCTTGGGAGTGAGGCGCGCCACCGAGCGCACCAGTGAATACACGACGAACCCGACGATCAGGAATGTCACCATGGTCGAGGCGAACACGCCGTAGTTGAACGTCACGGCGCCCGCGGCCTTGGCCTCGGCCAAAGTCGCGTATGGTGCCGCGGCTTTGGTGCCTTCCTTCAGCACCAGGAATAGGTTGCTGAAGTCGACGTTGCCCAGCACTAACCCGAGGGGGGGCATGATGATATCGTCAACCAGCGAATTGACGATCTTGGTGAAGGCGGCGCCAATGATGACCGCAACCGCCAGGTCGAGGACGTTACCGCGCATCATGAAGTCGCGGAAACCTTTGAGCATGGGGTGTGTCCTGTTGGTGTGTGTCCTTGGTGTTCAAACCGCGGAATGCCTACCGGCATCCTAAAAAGAGCCGGTTTCAGGATACCCCGAAAGGCCAAGGAGGCACGTCATGCTGAAGCTCGCACCAGCACTAATCGCGTTGGCAGCAATGGGTGGATGGGCAGTGGTGACAGTCAAAGACGTCCCGGAGTACTTCGCCGCCGGCAAACAGTACACGCTGGAATTTCAGGTTCGGCAGCATGGCCGGCACCTCATGAACAATGTCGAGCCCGAATTGATTGTCAGGAGCGGCTCCAGCGATCAACGGGTGCGGGCTGCCCGGCGTGGGGAGGGCACGTACGCCGCGACCTTTGTTGCTCCCGCAGCCGGTCAGGTTTCCCTGACCATCAAAAGCGGATGGGGGGCGAGCAATCTCAGCCTTTATCCCGTTCCGGTGATTGCAACAGGTGCGAAGCCCGCAGAGATGACTCAGGCCGATCGCGGGCGGGTCCTCTTCGTGGCGAAGGGCTGTAATGCGTGCCATTCCAACATCGATCTGGTCGATCGTCCGGACAACCAGCAGATCAAGGCGGGGCCGGAGCTGGGAGGTCGGCACCTGGCCCCCGCGCTCGTGATTCAGAAGATCAAGAACCCCGCCTCCGAAAACATGCCAAACTTGGGATTGAGTGATGCCGAGGCGGCGGCGATTGCCGCATTCTTGAGCGGGGGAACAGCGACCAGTAGCGGAGGGAGCCGTTAGGCGCGGGGGTGGTAACTCTTGTGCACCGACCGCAAATAGTCGCGGTCGATGTGAGTGTAGAGCTGCGTGGTGGCGAGATCGGCATGGCCGAGCATCTCCTGCACCGCGCGCAAATCGGCACCACCCTCGAGTAGATGCGTGGCGAAGGTGTGCCGGAGGGTGTGCGGGGTGACGCGCTTGGCGAGTCCCGCCCGCTGTGCGGTGGCCTTGATTACCCCCCAAGCGCCGACGCGCGATAACGGCGTGCCGCGCGCGTTGAGAAATAGAAATCCCTTCCCTTTTCCCCGGTCCAGCGTCGGCCGGATTTCCCGCGCGTAGAGCGATACCGCACCGAGCGCGCGGCGGCCCACTGGGATCAGACGCTCTTTGGAGCCCTTTCCGAACACGCGGACGACGCCGTCCTCGAAGAGAATATCCTGCAGCTTGAGCGAGACGAGCTCGGATACGCGCACGCCCGTCGCATAGGCAAATTCGAGCAACGCGCGATCGCGAATTGGCAGCGGCTCGTCGGTATTAGGAGCGCCGAGCAGCTTGTCCATTTCGGCGACAGTCAGGATCGCCGGGAGAGTACGCCACCGCTTGGGCGATTTGACGCGCTCGCTGGGATCGCGCGCGGCGATGCCTTCGCCCACAAGAAACTTGAAATAAGTACGGATCGCGGAGATCTGGCGGCGGATCGTGGTTGCCGCGAGCCCCAGGTCCTTCAGGAAGTACACGAATTCGCGGAGTTGAGCGGACGAGAGCTGCTCAGGGGCTTTGACGCGGTGACTCGTGGCGTAGTCGGCCAGACGAACGATATCGCGCAGATAACTCACTACGGTGTTGCCACTATTTCCGGCTTCGAGCGCCAGGTAATCCTGGAACCGCTCGAGGTGGAATGCCCGGCCTACGGGGCTGGAGGGGGAGGAGGAGGGCGACGCAGGCGCCGGCGCACGAGCCATACGACAATAATTACGACAAGACTGCCGGCCACAATGGCCAGTACGCTGTTCACGTGCCGGACCAGGCGAAGTACGGCGTCGAGATTGGTGCCGAGGCGGCTTATCAGGAAAGTGAGCGCCCCGTAGTAGACCCCGGAAGCGAGCGCCATGGGGATGAGCGCACGGGCCGCTGGGACGTCCGCGATCCCGGCGAACGGCATGACGACTGCACGCCAGATGGGAAGGAGGCGTGAGAAGAAAATGCCGTAGGCGCCGTGACGACGGTACTGCTCCGCGATCTGCGCGACGGTGTTCGGAGTGAAGATGTGCCTTCCGAGAAAGCCGCGGGTCACCACGGCCCCATGTCGGCGCGCCAGCCCGTACATCGCGGCGCCGGAGGCGACGTTCGCGGCCCACGTCAGAAAGAACACCACCCAGCCGTTCATGACGCCACGACCCGCCAAAAACGCTCCCAACGCCACCGAGATGTCCGCGGGCACTGGGGGAAAGAAATTCTCGACGCCGGCCAACAAGGTGATCAGCGCGTACAGCGGCCCGGTGGGTAGCCCTTCGAGAAAGGCGATGAAATCCGTCAGACGGCGCCACCGGACACGCCCAGCGTCGCGACCGCCATCACCGCGACTCCTTCACCGCGCCCGATCCACCCCATCCCTTCATTCGTCTTGGCCTTCACGGAAACCTGGATGGAGTCGGCGCGAAGCGCCGTTGCCAAACATTGCTCCATCGCAGCGATGTGCGGAGCGAGTTTGGGTTGTTCAAGGATCACTGTGACGTCGGCGTGCACAAACCGAAAGCCCGCCTGCTGCACCTTGAGAAACGCCTTTTTGAGTAAGTCGATGGAGCTGGCATTCTTCCACTGAGGATCGTCGTTGGGGAACATGCGGCCAATGTCGCCGAGGCCCGCAGCGCCGAGGAGCGCGTCGGTGACCGCATGGGCTATGGCATCGGCGTCGGAATGACCGGCGAGACCCTTGGCGTTCGGGATTTCGACGCCGCCCAGGATCAGCTTGCGGCCTGCAGCGAAGGGATGCGAGTCATACCCGATTCCAACGCGCATCACGCCGCCGCCGCGGCGATCACCGGCCCCGCGGGTACCAATTCCTTTCTCACCGGATCGACCTTGAGGTTCAGCCCTTCGAGTGAATGGGCGCCGAGGAGTGTCATGTCTCCGGGCTCGGCGAACACCACGAGATCCGGTGCCTCCGCGCCGCCTGCGCGCACGAGCGCATACCCAATATGGCGCTCAATACGTCGTCCGTCCGCAGTTTCGAATGCCTGTTTGCGCTGCGAGTGAATGCCCAATTCCTCGAGCACTCGGCGCGGAATCCACGTAAGCTCGCTGCCGGTATCGACCAGCGTTTCCGGGAACGCACGGCGCGGGCCACGCAGCTCCCAATTCTGGATCTCGATCGTCGTCCGAAAGACGCCCATGTCCGCCATTATGCACCTCATGGTCATAGATCCCGCTACCAATCTACTGCACCTAGGCACTTCGCTACGCGCGACAGACTTTGCCGGCGCGAAGGATCTATCTCCGAGGGGAGTGGGTGGGTAGTGACCTTGGTCCACTTGCTGTAGTCCATCAAGCACACCAGCGTATTTCGGTAGTCTGCGCCGGAAAAACCGGGTGGGCCTTTTCACATTATCGCATGGAGATCGTCTTGAAAAAGAAACGAGTTCGGGCCAGGCGGATCCGCCGGCCTGGAATCAGCCGAATTGACCAGGATTCAACCCGGACGCACGGTTGGTTTGTACGGGCCGGATTCTATACACGCCCTGACGGAGCTTCCGCGCCAAGGCATCGCAAGTTCTTCGGGGATGCCGGTTATGGTGGCAAGCGCCGGGCCTTGAAGGCGGCGATGGAATATCAGAGCATCGTGACGCGAGGCCGGAAGAAGCGCCCGCGCTCAGTCCGGCGCGCCGCCTAGCATGTCGTGAACCATGACCTCGGCTCTCTGAGCCGACGCGAGCTGCTGGCGGCGATGTTCTCAGCCGCCGCCCTGCCCCTCTTAT
>DATFVZ010000115.1:0-4210 GCA_035259785.1 Gemmatimonadales bacterium | reverse complement strand
ACGAGACCGTCATTGGTTGGGATGACCCCGAACGCGCGGCCGGGCCACACGTAATACTCCAGGCCGGCGGCGGGCACGCCACTCCAGTAGGTGTAGTACCAACACCCGAGGGGCGGCTTGGCGCTGTACTCGCCCACGTATCCCGACGTCCGCAAGGAGCTGCAGCGGCCGCTACCCGAAGCACGCGTGGCCCGACGATCCCTGGTCCGCGACCCCGGCCACCGGCGCCACGCGGCGCCGCTGAGGCGCGCGTCACTGGCGCCAGCGTTCGGCGGGCGGGATGGCGTCCAGGTCGTACACGTAGATGGTGCCGCCGATGACGGCCACCGGCGGGCGATCGCGGAGCCATCCGTCCATGTACAGGAGGAGCGCGCGGATCATCATCAGCCTCCCGGCACCTGGAAGACGAGGCAGTTCGACCCCTTCATGACTGTCACGAAATTCGCGTTCTCGGCTTTCACGCGCGCCGTCAGGTTGCCCGCCGCCGTCGTGACGATGTTCCCGCGCACATTGGCCATGTAATTCACCAGCGCCGTCCCGACCCCAATCGACGTCGAATTCGTCGCATCATTGCCGTTGCCTTCCTGCTCGTAGAAATTGTCCGTGCCGGCGCCGCCGGATACCGCTGCCGTCGGGATGCGCGCGACATAGGTGAACATGGTCGGCGCTGCCGGGCCGGTCATGGCGAATCCGATGCCCGTCGTGGCGATTGAGGACTGGAACGTGAGCTCGCAGGTGAAGAAGTACGCCCGGTTGGCGTCGAGCGCTACTTGCAGTTTCGGCGCCCCACTATTGCCGATGATGTCGACAAAGGCGATGCTATTCGTCGCCATGTCGGACGCCAACGCGATCGTCTTCGGCACATACGAGAAATCGCCGAAGGTGCCCTGCCATCCGGTCACGTCCGCGCCGTATCCCGCGAACGAGTTCCCACTCATGGTCATCTCGGTGATGCTGTTGAAACTCGTCGGGAAGCGGTAGGCGATCGTATTGGTGGCGGAGCCGGCGAGATGCGTATTCCCGCTCATATTCCACCACCGCATGTTCAGGTTGCCGAGCGCAGCGCTCGACTGCATGTCCACATCGATGACGTCACCGCCCCCGCCGAAGAAGGTGTTCCCGACAAGCGAGAAGACCGGATAGCCTTGCACACTCCCGTAATCGAGGACGCGCAGATGCACGAGCGGATCCCGCACGGCACACGTCGCCCCGACGGCGGTCTGACAGCAAAACTTGCCGAGGCTCCCCTGGCCCGCGGGCGGCCCATCGGCGCCAGACTGGCACCGAAGGATCGGCGACCCCGAGCAGGTGGCGCCGCCGGCGCAGCTGGCCACCTCGCAGACTTGGCCGATCGGCCCGGCCACGGTGCACTGCTTGAGCGGGACCGTGTAGCCGTTGAACATCATGTTCCCGATCCACGTATTGTGCGCTTCCCCTTGCACCGCGGTCGGAGACCCCACGAAGCCGTTGACCGGCTCTGGCAGGCAGGCATGCACCGCGGCATTGCATCCCGTGCAGTCACTATCTTGGATACACACCGCTCCCCGGGTGGTGCAGCTGGCATCGCACGTCAGATAGGTTCCCGCTGATAAGACATCACCAGAGAGATTCAAGTAATTATTCTGTACCATCAGTCCGGCGCCACCGGCCGCGATCGGCGCACCCGAGAGGCCGATAAACCGATTGTTGGCGACGAGCGTATTGGTCAACCCATGCGTCCGCGTTCCGGTGGCGAAGCCGCGCCAGCCATGGCGGAAGATGTTTCCGAGCACGTTGGTCTGATTGTTCGCCCCATCATTCAACACGTGAATCGGATGGAGGGCGGCCGTCGGGATCGCGTTGGAGAGATCGGCGGTATTGTTCTCGATCTGGGCGACAAAGGCCGTCCCAGGCAGGTTGAACGCGGCCGTGGCAACCTTGTGGACGTAGTTTCCACTGATATTCGCATTGGCGCCGCCATTCTGGACGACGATGCCATACCCCATGCTGTCGATGGGATTGCTCACGACCTGGTTGTTTCCCACCTGCGCATTGCCACCGTTCACATTGATGCCGATGGCCGATGCACCCGAGCCTTCAACGTAGTTGTTCTCGACGGTCACGTTTGGGCCCGCGATATCAATTCCCTTGCTAGTGACGTTCCGCATCGTCATATGGGCGATGCGGACCCCGCTGCCGTTGGCGAGAATCCCGGTGGTGAATGCCCCAGCGATGATGCCGTCGGTGACCTTGCAATCCGCGGCGGCCGTGATCCCGGTCGTCCCCGACGCGAGATAGGAGAGGGTCGGCTTCGACACGGTCGACGCACCCAGGACCGTGATGCCGCCGCCGGCGGTTCCGGGCCCGGCCGAGCTCGTCGGCACGGCCGTGCACGTATCGAAGTCGACGGAGCCAGCACCCGAATTCTCAAACGCGAACGAGCTGCCGCGCGCGCGCAGATTCGCCAGCCGCGTCCCAGAGAGCCCAGCCACCGAGACGCCCCGTGTCACCGCCGTCGTTGGCTGGACGTTCGTCGTCGACCAATTCTGCGCACCATAACAGCAGGTGCCGGCATTGGGCCCGTTACAGCGGTTGTCCGCCGCCGGGCTGTAGCCGGGCGGCACGGTGCAGTCGTTCACCTCGGCCGCGAGATCGGAATCCGTGATGATCGGCGCGAAGCTCGTGCTGAGGGCCGCATCGCCCAGGAAGTGATCGCGGACCTTGACCCAGCGCATTAGGATCGCCGTCGTCCGCGTGAAATCGAAGACGTTGATCTTGCCCGGCCCGACCGCACTGTGCGGTGCGCCGGTACACACGCCCCCCGGCGTCGTGCAATCCGCGAGCCGCAGGCACGAGCCCCCGCCGATGCATTGGGCATTGGATTCACACTTGAAGCCCGGCAGGGAGCCGCCCGTGCATTCCTGCCGGCACGGCTTACCGTCGTTCGTTCCCCCGGTACAGCGCTGGTAGGGGTCCGCCTGGGCCACCCAGACCGAACAGTTATAAATCTGGATATCAGTGCCGGCAGCCGTATCGCGGAAGATCTCATACGTCGACGGACTGCCGCTCGCCGCGAACACGGCCGCGCCGAAGTCGTAGCTACAGGTCCCGCCGCCGAGGCACTCCGCGCTGCTGGCGCATGCGGCCCCGGGATACGTGCCGCCGACGCAGCGCTGCCCGACCGGGACGAAGCCGGCGGTATTATCTTCGCAGAAGATGATTGTATGCGGCGGCACATCGACGGCTTTGTAGCAGCTCCCCGCGCTGGCCCCGGTGCAGCAGGGAAGCGGCGCCCCCGCCCCGGTACAGAGCGTATTGTCCAGCCTCGGCGACAGCCCGAGCCGGCAGCCACTTGGAATGTAGGTCGTCCTGCCGACGTTTGCGGCGAGTGCCGTGTTGAGACCTGCCGTTGAATCGCTGGTGTCAGTGCAATCAATGCCGGGACGCGCGCGGAGATTCTCTAACTGGCACGTGATCCCGAGCGGCGTGGCCGTGCACTCGAAATCCGTCCCGAGGAAGTTGAGCGGCCCGCAGCCCTTCGTGACGCCATCCTTCGAGATGGCGATCTGACCCGGTGGACACTCGCCGACTAATTGCGCGCTCGCTGATGACGCCACGAGGACGAGCGCCAGAAGCCAGCGGATGCCCATCTCACGACCGCGCCAGCCAGAGCGACACCGAGCCGTTGGCGGTACTCTTCACCCGTAGCTTGGCACCGAGGAGGCCCTTCACCGCCGTCGAGCGGACCAACCCGTGGCGGTACCCCGTTTCTTGAATCTCGCCCGCGGTGCCGGTGACGGCGGAATTCGTCAGCACGAGATCGAGTGCCCAGGTCCGGATCTTCCCCGACCAATCGACAAAGATCGGCGTGACCGTCATTGCCGTCGTGTCGGCCGAGAACTCCGGCAGGACGTGGAGCTATCCGCGCCGCGGATGTCGTACCAGCACCGATACAGGCTCCCGATCGGCCAGGTGTTGGTGAGGTTCCGGTTGACGGTCGCGGTCTGCGTCGCCGGCGTCCAGCCCGTGATCCGCACGAGCTCCCAGAGATCGGGCCCGGTGGCATAGCGCCCGGCGAGCAGCAGCCCGACGAACGACCCCGGCCCGAGGACATCCAGCGGGTCCTCGAGGATGTCGTGGCGCCGGACCTCGAGGTGCGGGACCTCGAGGCGCTTTAGGTACGTCACGTCGATGTCGGTGGCGACGACCTGGCCGCGCTCGCCGACCTGCC
>DATFVZ010000114.1:0-2548 GCA_035259785.1 Gemmatimonadales bacterium | reverse complement strand
CGCCGGGTGACGTCACGTCCGATCACCCACGTCATTCTCACCCACGCGCACTGGGATCACATCGGCGGTTTGGGAGCGTTGCTCGAGTCGAATCCCCGTGTGATCGCGCAGGCGGGTTTCGCCGACGAGCTAAGGATCGTCAACAGCACTGGGGTCCCCTTCAAGTATTTCTTCGGAGCCGCCGGCAGCGGGCGCCGGTACGACGCGCGGCCGAACCACCTCGTGCGCGAGCCGGAAACGCTGACGGTGGGGGGCACTCGGTTCGTCCTCTACCCGGCGCGCGGAGGCGAGACGGCGGACGCGCTATTGATCCACGTGCCGGACCGGGGCGTGCTCTTCGTCGGAGACGCATTCATGCCCTATCTCGGTGCGCCATTCGTCGCCGAGGGCTCGGCCGCGGGGCTTTTCGAGACCATCACGCTGATCCGCTCACTGCAACCCCGCTTGCTCGTGCACGGCCACCCGCCGCTGACGGACATCTTCACCGCCGAGGCGCTGCCCGCCATCGAGGCCGCGCTTCAAGAGCTCCACCAGCGCATCCTCGCGGCCGTGAGCCAGGGGCGGACGCTCGCGGAGATCCTTCACGACAACGCCCTACCCGCGTTGCTGCGTGAGCATCCTACGGCGGTTGCACCTTATCTCGTCATGCGCGACAACTTCGTCAAACGCCTGTATCACCAGTCCACGGGCTACTGGAAGCCGGACGGCGAAGGAATGGAGGTGCTCGCGCCCGCTGAGTGGGCCGCCGCGCTCGATCTGCTCGGGTGACACCGTGAAGACGCCTTCGTTCGGACCGTGCGCGGGATGGTGGCGCGGGGTGACGACGTGCTGGCGCTGAAGCTCGCGGACCTGGGGCTCGTACGCTATCCCTTAAGCGACGCGCTGACTACATTGCGGCGCCGTGCCCTCGACAACATGAGACTACGCCACCAGCAAATGAATCCATTCAAGTTCATCATCTATTCCGAGTGGGCCGGCGCGGAACTTTCACCCGTCGAGTAAGCGGGCCGTGGAGAGGCGGTCGTGAGACTAGACGACGGGAGCGTGGTCATCAGACGCGCCGAGATGACGGATCTCTCTAAGGTCGAGACTGTCGCTCGGGCGACGTGGCCGGTTGCCTATGCCGGCATCATTCCAGATGAAGTCCAGCGCCGGCTGCTCGACAGCTGGTACTCGCCGGCGAGCTTGCGTCGCGGGCTCGCGGCAGAGGGGTCGAGCTTTTTCGTCGCGGAATTGGCCGGCGACGTCATCGGGTTCGCGCAGTACGTGCGCCGCTCCGCGGAGTCGGTGGAGCTCACGCGAATCTACGTATTGCCCGACAGGCAGCGGAGTGGGGTCGGGATGCAGTTGCTCGACGCAGGGCTGGCGGAATTCGCGGCGCAGGGCCTGAAATACCTGATCGTCCATGTCGAGCGCGACAACCGCGATGGCCGGCGTTTCTACGAGCGGGCCGGGTTTGCGGAGCCGCGAGAGCTCGCCCAAGACGTGCAGGGATACGTGCTCGCGCTGGTCGAATACCGTCGCGCGCTCCTCGGGAGTGCCGCCGCTTACAACGAGTCACCAGCTGTCGATCCGGACGGCTGCCGTTCGACCTACTGAAGAAGGGACAGAGGAAAGGAGCACACGATGCCAGGCACCGTCCAGTTTCACCGAGTGCTACGCGCGGCGCCAGAGAAGGTCTATCGGGCGTTTCTCGACGCAGAGGCGATGGCCAAATGGTTACCGCCGAACGGATTCACGGGCAAGGTTCACCACATGGATGCCAAAGTCGGCGGCACCTACAAGATGTCGTTCACGAATTTCAGCACCGGCCGCAGTCACTCGTTCGGCGGAGAATATCTCGAGCTGGTGGCACATGAACTCATTCGTTACATGGACAGATTCGACGATCCGAACCTTCCCGGTGAGATGCAGACGACGATTACCCTGAAGAAGGTGTCCTGCGGAACCGAGTTGAATATCGTCCAACAAGGCCTGCCGGCGGTGATCCCACCCGAGGCTTGCTATCTAGGTTGGCAAGAGTCGCTCAGTCTTTTGGCAAAGCTCGTCGAGGCTGAGATTCCGGATTAGGTTCTGGCCGCGGGGCGGCAGCAAGGGACTCAAGCACGCCGGCATCCGGCTGCGGAACACGTGTTCTTGGGGGAGGCAGCGCCATGCGAAAGATCATCGAATCGACTCTCGTGTCACTCGACGGGGTCTTCGGAGACCCGCACACCTGGGCCACGCAATACTTTGATCACGAGGCGGAACAATACGCGCTTGACTTGCTCTCCGCGAGCGACACGATGCTGATGGGGAGGCATACGTACGAATTCTTCGCGAAGGCCTTTCCGCATCAGACAGGGCCGTACGGTCGGAGGATCAACGAGATCCGAAAGCACGTCTTCTCGAATACCTTGAAGAAGGCGGAATGGGGCAACTCCTCCATCATCAGCGGCGACGTCGCGACGGGGGCGGCGAAACTCAAGCAGCAGAATGGCAAAGACCTGGTCATCTATGGTCACGGCCGTCTCGGGCAGACGCTTCTGGAGAGAAATCTGCTAGACGA
>DATFVZ010000113.1:0-2574 GCA_035259785.1 Gemmatimonadales bacterium | reverse complement strand
CTGCGGTGGCGGCGACCATAGCTAGCTTACGCATCGTCCTCTCCTTGCCGGAAGTGGCGCACCAAGCGATCAGGTTTGGTTGCGTCGTTTAAGCAGTACCGGCAGGCTACTGCCTATTTGTATCGGCCTGATGTTGCGCCGCCTCGATTCTTGTATCGTGTGTATCGCGCTTTCTGCTGCGCGCACCTTGAACGCTGTGCTCGGCCCAGGTCGTCGGCGCAACGGGTGGTTGGCGGGGTTCGTGACTGCGATTGAGGAGGTGCGACCACGCACGCGGCCACGAGTGAATTCATCCGTTCGACAACCGCTATTTCTCCGAGTTCGGCAGCTCGGCAGCACCGATCGAGCCGGCGACGCGACGCCGACTTGCACGAAGAATTTTATGGGTTCCGGCGCAAACCTTCGGACATTCCGAGCGTGACCTACGTGATCCTAGGCCCGTGCCGTCGCGAGCGAAGGATCTCGAGCTGCTCACGCCAACACTGCGGAACTAGGATCGATTTCCCTCAACGCCTGGATCTGGCAAAGCCCTGCGACTCTGCTGACAAACAAGGTCGTCGCTCGCCCAAGCAGGCAAGGATGCGGCTGGCGCGGCCGTTTCCTACCAGGCTCTGGCGACGAACATGTAGCCAACGCCGCGCACGGTGCGGATAACGTCAGGGTGGGCTGGGTCGGGCTCTATCTTCCGCCGTAAACGGGTGATGCGCAGGTCGATGGCCCGGTCGAACGCCTCCATCTCACGATGCGCAGTCACTTCCAGCAGCCAGTCCCTCTGCAACGGCCGGTTGGGGTTCTCAGCAAACACCTTGAGGAGGTCGTACTCGCTCGCGGTTAGCGTCTCCTCGCTGCCATCAGTCGGATCAACCAGCACGCGCCTTTCGAGATCGAGCACCCGGCGACCCATGCGTACGCGCCGTCCCGCCGTCACCATCGTCCCGGTCGCCCGCCTCAGGACGCTCTTCACTCGCGCCAGGAGTTCGCGCGGCTCGAACGGCTTGGCGATGTAGTCGTCCGCCCCCGTTTCGAGCCCCACCACGCGATCGACGGTGTCCGAGGCGGCCGTGACCATAACGATGCCGATGTGCGGACTCTTTTCTCGCAGCCAGCGCGCTAAAACGAAGCCGTCTTCGCCCGGCAATCCAACATCCAGCAGCACGAGCGTCGGCATCTCACGTTCCACCAGTTTGCGCAACGCGGTGCCCCCAACGGCCCCACTGACACGGAAATTCTGGCGGGTCAGGTAATCCACCAGCAACCGACGCTGCGTAGTCTCGTCTTCGACCACGACGATGTGCGGGCGGTGGTCCATCCCCGTATGAGCCTTTTCGTAAGACTGCACTGCCACAGAGCTAGTTGGGCCGAGACTAGAAATCCAATCACCCGGCGCGCACGCCACCCGAAACTACAACACAACAAAGAGTGTCCCACTATCAGGCGACAACCCTAGCAGGAGGGAGTTGAAAGCCGACCGCGCCTGAATTTGTGACGCACCGAACTCATCTCGTCGCGCCAGCGACGCTAACGCTTCATCGTCGCGATCCACCGTGCTGCCACGGAGGACCGCGCCAGGGCTGAGACACGCTTGCGCCAAGGCCCCCGGCGCGATACCGACGATACAAATCGAGCCTGCCGCGACATACGGCCGATACACCGATTTGGCAAAGTCGCGGCTCGGAGACGGCAATGATGTGCGTTAACCATCCACCCAAACCCCGCCCACCATCAAAGTCGCCGGACCGCAAGACGCAAAGACGGGGAATATCGTCCTGGTTACGCGGCCTTTTCATCGCCGCAGTTCTCGCCGGCACCACCCCATCGGCTTGGGCCGGCGATATCCGCGTAGGATTCATTAACCCTTCGGGCCCCCCCGAATTCTGGCGTCTGGTCTCGGCGACGATGCAGGCCGCGGCGGCGGAACTTGGCATCGACGTTGACGAGCGCCAGACCGAGCGCTCATTCGACAAGGCGGTTGCACTCGCGCGCGATTTTGTCAACCAACGCCCGCGACTCGACTACCTGATCGCCACCAATGATGTTGCCGCCGGCGGCGAGATCATCAAGCTGGCCGATGCGGCCGGCGTACCGCTCATCCTGCTGAACAACGATCTCGATGAGAAGCAACGGGCAGAATATGGTGAGCCGCGCACCAGGTATCGGCATTGGCTCGGCAGCATCGTACCCGACCATGAGGGTGGCGGGTATGGCATCGCCGAGGCGATCCTCATCGAGGCGGTGCGGATCAAGAAGAACCGCCCGCTAAAGCTCCTGGCGCTCGCCGGGGATGTCGACACGCCCGCCAGTAATGGTCGCATCCGCGGCCTGAACCGCGCCATCGGCGTGATGGGTAAGCTGTTCGGCCCAGGTTCGGTGGAGTTAGTAGATGTACGCAACCTCGACTGGAGCGAGAAGAGCGCGGAAGCGTGGATGCGGGAGTTCGTGCAAAAAGGCCCGCGCATTGACGCGCTGTGGGCGGCTAACGATCCGATGGCCTTGGGCGCCATCACGGCCCTGCGCGAAGCCGGATACACGCCCGGCGTCGATGTGGTGGTGGGTGGGCTTAACTGGAGCCAAGCA
>DATFVZ010000112.1:0-9468 GCA_035259785.1 Gemmatimonadales bacterium | reverse complement strand
TGCCGCAGGGCTGGCTCGTTCTGGACGGCGTGGACGGTCATGCCACGAAGGATCCAGGAGTGCTGCTGACGATCACTGTGGCCGACTGCATCCCGGTTTACCTCGCCGTGCCCGACAAGGGGGCGGGACCGATCGCGCTCGTTCATGCGGGGTGGCGAGGTACTGCGGGTGGTGTGCTCGCCCGGGCCGTGGAGCAGTTCCGGCAGCGCGGGTTCGCCAAGGCGAGTGACATTGTAATGCATTGCGGCGTAGGAATTTGTGGTAACTGCTATGAGGTAGGCCCTGAAGTCTCCTCACGTTTTGGATTAAGTGGCACCGTGTCCTTGGATCTTCGCGCGGCGCTCGCGGAGCAGGCGCGAGAGCTGGGCATCGACGAGATCACGACGTCTCCGTGGTGCAGCGCCGAGGAGCGGGGACGGTTTTTCTCGCACCGGGCGTCGGGCGGCAGAGACGGTCGCATGGTCGCTTACCTCGGCAGGCCGCTAGGTTGACACTGTAAGGCACCCGGCTACATTCCCCCCGTGATGCGGGCGAAGTTCGGCCCGCGCTTTTTTTTATGCTCACTGACAGTCTCGTCGAGGCGTTTCGGACCCGGCTCGAGGCCTTGGGATTCGATCTCGCCGACCTTCGCATCGGCGGCACGCCGAACCGACCGCTCGTTCAAGTCCGAATCGACTGTCCGCCACGAAACGTCACGGTCGAGGACTGTACCCGCGTCAGCCGGGCGTTGGAGGGGTGGCTGGACGCCGACGGTCCGCTGGGCAACCGCTACATGCTCGAGGTTTCCAGCCCCGGAATCGAGCGGCCCGTCAAATGGCACCGTCACTGGGCCCGCTTTGTGGGTCGCGATGTGAATGTGAAGCTGGCCGGGATGGGACGGGTAAAGGCCCGGATCGTCTCCGTCCCCACAACTGAGACGGTAGTGCTGCAACCACAGGGTGGCCTGGAGCGCGAATACAGGCTCTCGGACGTAAAGGACGCTCGCCTCGCGAGCGATACAGACGGCTGACGGCCGACAAGGAATTGTGATGGCCAATACAACCGACGTCGTTTCCGCAATCAAAGAGCTGACCAACACCAAACAGCTCGAGCGCAGCGAGCTTATCGACCTCCTCAAGGACGGTTTACACGCCGCGCTCGTGAAGCGATACGGTCCCAATGTGCGGGCCGAGATCGGTATCGACGAGCTCAAAGGATCGATCCGCATCGTGGTGCTGAAGACCGTAGTCGAGAGCGTCGAGGACGCGGGCACCCAAGTTTCGCTCGAGGAAGCCCGCTACGAAGATCCGGAATTCCAGCCCGGCGATGTACTGGAGGAAGAAGTCCCGTTCGAGCAGTTCGGCCGGACGGCGGTGCAGGCGGCCAAGCAGCGCATCATTCAGCGCGTGCGGGAGGGCGAGCGCTCGCGCATCCGCGAAGAGTTCTCGGGCAAAGTCGGTGAGCTCCTGTCGGGTGAGGTTCAACAGATCGAGCGCGGCAAGATCGTCGTGATGCTGAACAAGTTCCGTGAGGCCGAAGCGATCATTCCGTATCGCGACCAGAACCACCGCGAGCATTTCCACCAGGGCGACACGATTCGCGCGGTCCTGAAGCGCATCGAGGAGACCCCCAAAGGCCCGCGCTTGATTCTGTCGCGTGCCGATCCACTGTTCGTGAAAGCCTTATTCAAGCTCGAGGTGCCCGAGATTCAGCAGCAGATCGTCGAGATTCGCGCGACTGCACGTGAGGCGGGCAGTCGCACGAAGATCGCCGTGTGGTCGCGTGATGACTCGATCGATCCGGTCGGTGCCTGCGTGGGGCTCAAGGGGTCGCGCGTCCAGGCGGTTGTCAACGAGCTGAACGGTGAGCGCATCGACATCGTCCCCTGGTCGTCAGACCCGGAGCGCTTTGCCAAGCTGTCACTCGCCCCCGCGCGCGTGGCCCGGGTTTTTTCCGATCCGGAATCAAAGACCATTCAGGCCATCGTCGATGAAGACCAGCTCTCCCTGGCGATCGGCCGCAACGGGCAGAATGTCCGTTTGGCATCGGAACTGACGGGTTGGAAGGTCGATCTGTACTCGAGTCGTGAGTGGCTCGAGCGGGGCGGCGAGGGTCCACTCTTCGCGCCTCTGCCACCGCAAGATGAAACGGTTACACAAGTCGCGCTCTCGGAAATGAAAGGACTCTCGCCGGAGCTCGTGGCCGTGCTCGAGCAGGGCGGGAAGAAGACATTGCAGGACATCCTCGACCTCGAGCGCGAAGAAGTCGATCAGATACCCGGCATGACACCCGATCTTGCTGACAAGCTGATGGCGTTCCTCAACGAGATGACCGAGGAAGGCGGGGAAGAGGAAGAAGCCGGCAAGACGACGGCGTGAGCACGCGCATCGTCCGGCTGCTGGGTCTTGGGCTCCGGGCGGGCAACGTAGTGATTGGCGTCGCCGGTGTGCGCGCGGCATTGCAGCGGGGAAAGGTCGCATGCGTGGTCCTGGCCGATGACGTCAGTCGGCGGACGATCGAAAAAGTGGAACGGCTCGCCGCCGCGCGGAGAATTCCGGTGCTGCGCGGGCCGGCAGCGGAAGACCTAGGGGCGGGACTCGGCAGGCCCCCGGTGCAGGCGGTGGCCGTGACCGATCCGGCATTGGCCCGCGGGCTGATAGCCGATAGCCGCTAGCTGATAGCTGATAGCCGATAGCCGACAGCCGATAGCGAGGAGTAAGTGGCAACAACGCGGATCCATGATCTAGCAGCGGAATTCGGCATCTCCAGCGAGCAGCTGATGGGCATGCTCAAGGAGATGGACATTTTTGTGCGCAGTCATTTGACGCCGCTCAAAGACGAGCAGGTGTCGTTGATGCGCGCGCGCTGGGAGCGCGACAAGCGCAAGCAAAAGCAACCCACGGCGCCACCAAAACGGCGTCGCACCGTCAAGGCGGTCGAACCGGTTCCCGCCGAGGCGGTGAGCGGTGACGCCCGTCCCAAGCGACGCCGTCGCACGGCTGCCGAAGTCGCCGCCGCTGACGCGGCTGCCGCCGAAGTCGCAGCGGCCGAAGCCGCCGAGGCTGAGCGCGCGCGCTTGGCGCTCGAGACCGCGGTACGCGAGCAGGAAGAAGAGAAAGCGGTTCCGTCACTCGAGGAGCGCGCCGCGGCGTTGTTCAAGGATCTGCCGCCGGCCGAGCCCGCGGAGCCGGTAGCTCCAGCGGCGACATTGACCTTTGCGCCGCCTCCGGCCGCCCCCGCGCCGCCGTCGGTTACGCCGCCGCCGTTTTCGCCGCCGTCGTTCTCGCCGATGCCTTCCGCACCGCCGCCCCGTCCGTTCATTCCGACGCCGGTTCGCCCGCGCTCCGTTGCGCGCGGGACGCCGTCCGGTCCGAGCACCGTACCGCCGCGTCCCGTTGCCTCGGCCGCGCCCGGTGCGCCGCCGCTCGACGACCGGCGTCGTGAAAAGGGCAAGAAACGGAAGAAGGGCAAGAAGTCGCTCGTCGATCAGGAAGCGGTGGCGCAAAACATCTCGCGCACGCTCGCGACGCTGAAAGCGCCGGTCGGCAAGAAGGGCGTCCATCGGCGCGAGGAAGGGCCCACGTTCCGCGAGGTACAGGAGGAGCAGCGGCGCGCGGAGCGCGAGCGCGAGAAGACGCTCGTGCGCGTGACGGAGTTCATCACCGTGTCCGAGCTCGCGAGCACGTTGAAGGTTCCACCGACGCAGATCGTGACGTTCGCGTTCAAAGAGCTGGGCCAGATGGTCACGATCAACCAGCGGCTCGACTTCGACATGATCGAGCTCATCGCGTCGGCCTTTGGATTCCAAGCGGTGCGTGAAGAGGAATACGCGACGACGCAGACCGAGGAAACGAGCGACGCCGTCGAGACGCTCAAGCCTCGGCCGCCGATCGTCACGATCATGGGCCACGTCGACCACGGGAAAACCTCGTTGCTCGACTACGTGCGCAAGACAAACGTCGTCGCGGGCGAGGCGGGGGGAATCACGCAGCACATCGGCGCCTACCAGGTCACGCTGAAAGACAAGCGCAAGATCACGTTCCTCGATACACCGGGACACGAGGCCTTTACGGCGATGCGCGCGCGCGGCGCGCAGGTCACGGACATCGTCGTCCTGGTCGTGGCCGCCGATGACGCCATCATGCCTCAAACGATCGAAGCCATTTCCCACGCCAAGAACGCCGGCGTGCCGCTCGTCGTGGCCATCAACAAGATCGATCTGCCCACCGCGAACGTGCAGAAGGTCAAGCAGGACCTGCTGACGCACGGGGTGGTGCTCGAAGAATTCGGAGGCACCGCGCTCGCGACCCCGATCTCCGCCAAGAAGGGCACGGGTGTGGATGAACTGCTCGAGCAGATCCTGCTGCAGGCTGAGCTGCTCGATCTCAAGGCCAATCCGGACCGCAAGGCCGAAGGCACGGTGCTCGAGGCCTCACTCGATCCCGGCAAGGGCGCACTCGCGACAATTCTCGTGCAGAAAGGCACGTTGCGCGTCGGCGACGACTTCATCTGCGGACGGTACTCGGGCCGCGTTCGCGCGATGTACGACGAGCGGGGCGGCACCGAAACGGAAGTGGGCCCATCAACCCCCGTCCAGATCCTGGGCTTCGAGGGTGTACCGGAAGCTGGCGACAGCTTCCTCGCCATGGCGGACGCCGCGGCGGCGCGCGACATCGCGCAGAAGCGCCAGCGTCTCGAGCGCGAGGCCCAACACCGCCGCACGGGCCGCGTGAAGACGCTCGAGGACTTCATGGCGGAGGCGGCCGAAGGCGGCGTGGCCACCTTGCGCATCATCATCAAGGCGGACCAGGGCGGTCCGGCCGAGGCCCTCGCCGACGCGCTGGCGCAGCTCTCCACCGCCGAGGTCAAGGTGGAAGTGGTGCACCGCGGGGTTGGTGCGATTACCGAGTCCGACGTGCTGTTGGCTCGGGCCTCCGGAGCCATCATCGTCGGGTTCCACGTGCGGCCCGATTCCAACGCCCGCGCGGCCGCCGATCGCGAGCGGGTGGAGATTCGCACCTACCGGATCATTTACGAGGCCGTCGAAGAGGTAAAAGCGGCGATGGAAGGCCTCCTCGCCCCGGAGAAGAAGGAAGTGGTGCTCGGCGAGGCGGAGGTGCGCCAGACGTTCAAGATTGCCAAAGTCGGCACGATCGCCGGCTGCTTCGTGCGCAGCGGCGTGATTCCGCGCACCGCGCGCGCCCGCGTGATCCGGAACGGCGTGGAGGTGTACGACGGCACCCTCGCGTCCCTCAAGCGCTTCAAAGACGACGTGCGCGAAGTCCGTGAAGGCTTCGAATGCGGCATTGGGATCGAGAATTTCAACGACATCAAGGTGGGCGACTTGATCGAGTCGTACCGCATTGAGGAGATCGCGCGCTCGCTCAGTACTGCTGAGTCGTGATCGTGGGTGTGATGGTGTGGGAGCTGCATCTCCCCGCGTGCCAGTCACTGAAGGACAAGCGCACGATCGTGAAGAGCCTGAAGGACCGGCTGCACAACCGGTTCAACGTTTCGGTCGCCGAGACGGGGCATCAGGATCTCTGGCAGCGCGCCGAGCTGACGGCAGCCGTCGTGAGCACGGATCGCCGCCACGCGGAGAGTGTGCTGCGGGAAGTCGACGAGATGGTCGCGGGGGCCGATGGCGCGCGCATCGTGGACACCAGCGCGAGTTACCTCTGAGATGAGGCAGCGCCCGAGCCACCGGCCCGAGCGGGTGAGCGAGCTCATCCGGCAGGCTATCGGCGCGTTTCTGACGGGCGATGTGCGCGACCCGCGCATCGGTTTTGTGACCGTCATCGGTGTGGACGTGTCGGCCGACCTGTCGCATGCGAATGTGCGGGTCAGCGTGATGGGAACCGAGCAGGAGAAGGCACAGTCGCTCGAGGGGTTGGCGAGTGCGGCGCGGTATCTGCGCGCGCAGCTGGCGAAGGACCTGCACCTGCGTACCAGTCCGGAGCTCCATTTCCATCTGGATCGCGGGCTCGAGCACGCGCAGCGCATCAGCGAGGTCCTGAAGGAGCTCAAGGAGCCGCAAGACTGATCGCTGGGATCGTGTTGGTCGCCAAGCCGGCCGGCCCCACATCCCATGATGTCGTTGACATCGTACGCCGGGCACTCGGCGAGCAGCGCATTGGCCATCTCGGGACGTTGGATCCGTTCGCGAAGGGTCTGTTGGTCCTGGTGGTGGGGCGCGCGACGCGGCTCGCTGGCTACACGGCGGAATGGCCGAAGACGTACGAAGGCGTCATTCGTCTCGGCGTGACGACTGATACGGATGATCTCACGGGGGCCGTGCTGGCGACGGCGCCGTGGACCGGCATCACGCCGGCACAGCTCGCCGCCGTGATCGAGAGCTTCCGCGGGCGGTACGAGCAGCGGCCGCCCGCGTATTCGGCGGTGAAGATCGCAGGGGAGCGCTCCTACGCCCGGGCGCGGCGCGGCGAAGCAGTCGAACCCGCCGCGCGGGGCGTCGACATCCGCGAGCTCGAGATCGTGGATGCGGCCGTTCCCGATCTGCAGTTTCGCGCGACGGTGAGCGGAGGCACGTACCTGCGGTCACTGGCGCGGGACATCGGGGCGAAGTTGGGGTGTGGCGCGCATCTCGTGGCGTTGCGACGCACGGGCGTCGGTCCGCTGCGACTCGACGATGCGGTCGCCCCGGAGACAGTGACGCCACGGGATGTGCGAGACGGATCGATTCTCGTGGCGCATCTCCCGCGGCGCGAAGTGGACGGGAAGGAACGGGACGCGGTTCTCCACGGCCGGCCGATCCCGAGCGGACAGATGGCTGAAGGCACACGGCAGATGGCCATCTTTGCGGGAGACGAACTCGTCGCTGTTGCAGAACAGGTTGGGGACGTCCTCAAGCCGCGCGTCGTGCTGACGGAGGGCTGATGGCTTCGCGTGGCGCGGTGGTCACGCTGGGCACGTTCGATGGTGTGCACCGCGGCCACCAGGCGGTGCTGGCGGAGGTCGGACGACGGGCGCGAGCAGGGGAGCTGGCGAGCGTGGTCGTCACGTTCGATCCACACCCGCTCGAGGTCGTGAATCCGGCGGCGGCGCCGAAACTGCTGACGTTGACGGAAGAGAAGCGCGAACTCGTGGCCGCGCACGGGATCACGCAGTTCGTTGTGCTGCCCTTCACGCCTGCGGTCGCCCAGCTCGACGCGGCGGCATTCGTGCGGCGGCTGTGCGATGAGTATGCGATGCGCGAGCTCGTGATGGGCTATGATCACGGCTTCGGTCGCGGACGGGGCGGCGATGTCGAGTTGGTCCGGCGCTTGGGCGCAGCCCAGCAATTTGGTGTGTCGGTCGTCGAAGAGGTGCGGGAGAACGGCCAGCCGATCTCCTCGACGCTGA
Organism: Gemmatimonadales bacterium; assembly: GCA_035259785.1. Classification (GTDB taxonomy): domain Bacteria; phylum Gemmatimonadota; class Gemmatimonadetes; order Gemmatimonadales; family GWC2-71-9; genus 20CM-2-65-7. The sequence goes on along the minus strand of DATFVZ010000112.1, from coordinate 2,127 downwards.
TCCGCACGGCGGTGGCGCATGGGGACCTCGATGCGGCCGCCCGGTGGCTGGGCCGCTCGTATAGCGCGCGGGGCAGCGTGGTTCGGGGGGCGGGGCGGGGCCGCACGATCGGCGTTCCGACCGTGAACCTCGAGCCGACCGCGCCGCAAAAGCTGTTGCCGCCGGACGGGGTGTATGCGGTGCGAGTCAGGATCCCGGAGTCAGAATACGGGATCCTGGGTGGTATGATGAATCAGGGCCCGCGCCCTACCTTTGGGGAGCAGGCTCGCGCGCTCGAGATACATCTGTTCGATTTCGAGGGTGACCTGTACGGAGCGACGGTAGTGGTGGAATGGGTGCGCCGGCTGCGCGAGGTGCAGGCATTTCCCTCGCGCGAGGCGCTGATCGCGCAACTCGAGCGCGATCAGCAGGCGGCGCGGGCGACGCTCAACCGATAGAGAGACATGATGGACAAGAGGATTCGCGGACGACTCTGGGTCATTGCGGCACTCATGGTGGCGAGCATCGTGTCGCTGGTGCCGCGCAACACCACGCAGCGTGTCATCGATCCGGGCTCGGGTCGGCTCAGAGACACGACCGTGCGCCGGCTGCCGATCAATCTTGGTCTCGACCTCCAGGGTGGCGTCCATCTGGCGCTCGAAGTCGACCAGACCAAAGGACCCGTGCCCGACTGCGCCGACGCGATTCAGCGCGCCGAAAAAGTGGTGCGCACCCGCATCGACGAGTTCGGCACGACCGAGCCGGTCGTGCAGATTCAGGGCCGCTGCCGTCTGATCGTCGAGCTCGCGGGCGAGAAGGATCCCGCGCGCGCGAAAGGCGTCATCCAGCGAACCGCGTTCCTCGAATTCCGCATCTCCGACATGAAAGGCGTGTTCAAGGACGCGTTGCCGGCGATCGATGCCGCGCTGCGCAAGGCCGGTGTGAAGGCGCGCGGGGATCAGACCCCCTCCGCCGTCGCGCAGCTGTTCGGTGGCGATACGAGCAAGGCGGCGCGCGACTCGGCCGCGGAGGCGAATGCTCCGGGTGTGCTCTCGTCGTTGTTGAATCAGCGGCCCAACGGCGTGCCCGGGGAATTCCTCGTCCCGGAAGAGCAATGGCCTCTGGTCGACAGTCTCATCCAGCGACCCGATGTGAAAGCGCTGATTCCCCGCGGCTTCGAACTCAAGTGGGGCGCGCAGACCGAAGCCTACAGCGCGCGGCTCTATCGGCCGGTCTACGCGGTGGACTCGCGGCCCATCATCACGGGTGAAGAGCTGATCAAGGCGGCGGCGCGGCGCGATCCGACGACGAATCAGTCGGTGGTGACGTTCCAGCTGAGCCGTCGTGGCGCACGCATCTTCGGACAGGAGACGGCCCGCCATATCGGCGACTTTATGGCGATCATCCTCGATGGACGCGTGCAGGGACAACCACCCGTGATCCGCAGTCAGATCAACGCCAACGGGCAAATCGAGCTCGGGACGAAACCGCTGCAGGAGGCGAGCGATCTCGCGCTCGTGCTGCGGGCCGGCGCGCTCCCGGCGCCGCTGACGATCGTCGATGAGCGCGCGATCAGCGCCACGCTCGGCCAGGACTCCATTCACGACGGTATCATCGCGGGGGTCGTGGGCGTGCTGCTCGTGATCGTGATCATGATCGGGTACTACCGCGCGTCGGGTGCGCTCGCCGTGGCCGCGCTGACGCTGTACTGCCTCTTCACCCTGGCCGGGCTCGCGGCGTTCGGGTTCACCCTCACCCTGCCCGGACTCGCCGGCTTCGTGCTCTCGATCGGAATCGCCGTGGACGCGAATGTGCTGATCTTCGAGCGCATCCGCGAAGAGCTGGTCCATGGCAAATCCTTGCGGCTGGCCGTCGACGACGGGTTCCTGCATGCGATGAACGCGATCGTGGACTCGAACGTCAGCACCATCCTCACCGCGCTGATTCTGTATGCCGTCGGGACCGGCCCGGTGCAGGGCTTTGCCATCACGCTGATCATCGGCATCATCGCTTCGATGATCTCTGCGATCTTCGTCGTGAAAACAATGTTCCTCATTTGGTTGAACCGACGCCCCGACATGGTGACCCTGAGCATCTGATGATCAGACTCTTTGCGAACGCGAATTACGATTTCATCAAATGGCGCCG
>DATFVZ010000111.1:0-10050 GCA_035259785.1 Gemmatimonadales bacterium | reverse complement strand
GCCCACTCCGATGGCGCTCCACTGCGATCAGTGTCAGGGTCACGCGCGCTACGCGTTCAGACTCCACAAATCAGGGAAGTCACTCGACGAGATCCGGGCCGCTATCGACGCTCGGTACGGTTAGCAAGTGACTGGGGGAGTTATGCGGCGGTTCGCGCCCGCAGTAGTGCTGCTTGGACTCGCGGGAATGGCCGTACAGCTCAATGCGCAGGTGATGGCGAGTGAGCGAGCCACCGTGTCACAGACCATCGATGGCACCACGACCACCATCAAGTATTCCCGACCCCGCGCCCGCGGGCGAGCCGGGTTAATCGGCACGCAAGTCCCCTGGGGCGAGGTCTGGACTCCCGGCGCCAATCAGGCCACCACTCTGTCCGTGAGCAAAGACGTAAGCCTCGAGGGTCAACCAGTCCCCAAGGGAACGTACTCCGTCTGGATTGTCGTCAATCGCGGGCCGTGGGAAATGGTGCTGGACAAAGACACGACGCTGTTTCACACCCAGCGCCCGAAACCGCGGGCGGGACAAATTCGGTTCCCGGTCACCCGCGAGAAGCGGCCGTTCATGGAAGCCCTCACGTGGTGGTTCCCCGATTTCAACGCCGCAGGGGGCACGCTCGCGCTGCAATGGGACACGGTGTACGTGCCGGTACGGTTGCGCGTAACACCGTCCTACTCGACGGCCGTCGCGCCGCAGGTTGCCCGACGCATCGTTGGCGTGTACGCGCTGAGCCTGGAATCAGAACCGGTGAGTACAGATACAACGCTGCATCGCCCGATCGAGACCAACGCACGTGAAGTCACCCTCACCGTGCGGCAGGAAGGCAACGAGCTCCGGGCGGTGATGGACCCGCCGCTGTACCGGACTGAGGAAGGCTATCGGGACTGGATCGTGCTGCCGACGAAAGGCGGCTGGTTCAAGTTGGGCCGGTTCAATAGCGGCGTGTTGGTCGAGGTCTTCGATTACCTACAGATAGAGTTTGACTCGGCGGGAGATGTCGCTCGAGGGTTTGAGGTTCGCCTGCCCAACGACCAGCTGTTCGGGAAAGGCACGCGCCGCACGTCTTAACTCCATGGCGCTACTTGGAAAGGGGTGGCTGACGGGGATTGAACCCGCAACCTCCGGAGCCACAGTCCGGCGCTCTAACCAATTGAGCTACAGCCACCATGCTACTGGGTACCAGACGCCGCAGACGCACAGGCGCCGCAGGTAGACGAAGGTAACCTGGTGAAAAGACGAATGAAAGCGCAGGCGCAATTCCGGGAATTGCTGAGCGGCGGGGACCGGCGCAGCATCGCCGATTCGCCGCGGGTTCGCGCGCTCATCGAGCGTCGCCCCGGGCGTCTTCAGGAGCTGGCTGCGCTAACCAACGATCCGGACCCACTCGTCGTGCAGCGTGCGCTCGACTTGCTCGAGAAGTTCGCTCATGAACGCCCCCAATGGGTTGAGCCGCACAAGAAGGTGTTCATCGGCCCTTTGGCAGAAAGTGACAGGTGGGAAATTCGGCTGCAGATCGTGAGGGGCTTACCACTGTTTCGTTGGACGAGGACGGAGGAGCGGCGGGTCGAAGAGATCCTCAGCTCCAACATCGATTTCACACAAACCTTCGTGCGTGCCTGGGCTCTCGATGGCCTCGCCACTCTCTCGCTGCGCAGAGTACGCCTCGCCCCCTTGGTGATGCAGCGGCTGGCCGACTTCGAGCAATCGTCCAGCAAAGCGTTGCAGGCGCGGGCCAGGGCGATTCGCGAGCGTCTGAGCAGCGCTAATCCGGCCAAAAGCTCGACGCAAGCTCGGTCGTCCGCGCGTCGGCCGGAACAGAAGAGTCGTCGACGGACCGGATCTCCACGACACCCCGCACGGAGTTAGCCAGAAACAAAGAATGGCCTCGCAGGGCCTCCACCGGCACCCGTTCTTCTCGCACGGGCGTCAACTCCAGCACACGCTGACGTCCAACGCCTGGGAGAATGCCAAGATCCGCGGCCGGCGTACACAGCGTATCTCCATCCCACCAAAACAGATTCCAGGCGGTCCCCTCGGCGACGTATCCCGCTGCCGTCACGAGTAACGCATCGTCCGCTCCGACGCGCCGCGCGCGCGATAGCGCCCGACCGAATTGCTCGCGGCACGTCGTCTTATGAGGATAGGCGCGATGCAGCTCGTCAGACACGATGACCGAGACGGGGCCTTGGTGATTGATAGCACGAGTCGTGATCTCGGCGTGTCCGTCGCGCAGCTCGAGGCGGACGACGCGATCGCCTTGCCCAATCGATGCCCGAACGAGACCGACCAGATCGCTCGACGGCGGCGCAAGTCCCAAAGCCGCGATGGACGAATGGAGGCGCTCGATATGACGGCTGAGCCAGGGAAGGCGCCCCCCACGGGCACGTATGGTCTCTATGAGCCCGAGCTGAGGCGCCGCCTCTACGCGCGTCATGGGGAGAAATACTACATTGTGTCCGACCTTTCTCGGGAGAGGCCGCATGTGGAGCCCCTCAGTGGGACCTGTCCTCGCTGCGCTGGTGATCGCCGGCGCTTGCAGCAAGCCATCGCAGACCGTGATCCTGGAACCCACCCCGTCCACCCGGCCAGCATCGGCCGGGACGAGCGGCGGCGTGCGACCCAGTACGGCGGCAACTCTCGGAGTGCCACCCGGACATCTGCCTAACCCGGGCGAATGTCGCCTGTGGATCCCCGGCGACCCGCCGGGTCACCAGCCCAAGCCCAAGTCTCGTCCGTGCGGCGGGATCGCGGCGCTCGCTCCCGCCGGGAGTTGGATCATTTACCGCCCGGGCGACGACAGAAAACACGTGCACGTGCGCCAGGTCGACCCGCAGCGCGCCGGGGTGGTGGTCCGCATTCAGGTCTTCGAGCTCGCGACCAATCGCCTCGTGCGTGAGGAAAAGCCATGAGACGGATCGTCATCGTAGCGATCGTGCTGACGGAAGCCTGTGGTCCGAAGCGACCTCCGCCGTCATTCACGCCGGACCCGGGACTCGTCGAACAGATCCGTGAGATCCGCATGTCCACAAGCGTGCGCGCCTGCCCCGGTGAATCGTTTGCCGCCACATACACGGCGGTTCTAAACGACGGCTCCATGGTCCCGTTCGAATCACGCTACGACGAGGATCGCCCGCCCCGACTCCATGTCATCTTCCTCAACCGCACCAGCCCTGATGCCACGCCATTGCAGGGCGGCGGCTGGAGCGCCGCGCATGATCCGCTGGCTACTGCCATCACAGGCTTTCGCTTGAACGTGAGCCTGAACGCGAAACCCAGCGTGACGACGTCCGCCGTCGTGGCACCCGACTACACCTGCCTGCAACACTCTTTCACGTTCCGGGGCTCCGGTGGCGGGGCGAGCGGCCCGCAGGTCACCGTACGACTCGGCATTCTCCGGTCACCCTTCTTTGACCGCCTGCTCGTGGCTGGCGTCGAGGTCGAAGAAGCGCCGCCATTCTACGTGCTCGCCGACGCGCGCGCGGTGCCGCCATCCGATTGGCTCATTGTTGAGGCGCGAGGCTCCCGAGGCTCGCGTGGGGCTGACGGCGCGAACGGCGTCGCCGGGACGAATGGACAACCCGGGTGCCCCGGTGGAGCCGGCGGCCCGGGCGGCGCGGGCGGGAACGGCAGCGGCGGTGGTCCCGGGGGTCGCGGGGGGCAGATTACGGTCATCGGCCCAGTTGAAGACCCCTTTCTCGCCGGACTCGTTGAGGCCAGAGTCTCTGGAGGCGAAGGAGGCGAGGGCGGATCGGGTGGCAAGGGCGGCGCGGGAGGCAAAGGGGGCGCGGCCAATCCCGCGAACGATCCCCGCTGCGTCGCCGGCCAGGCAGGCGCGGCAGGCCCGCCCGGGGCCAAGGGGCCCGATGGCCGCGACGGTCAGCCCGGGACGCGACCGCAGATAGTTACGGTCCCTGTGCGGGACGTCTGGGGGCAGAGGATTCCGCCGTCGCTTGGTGAACTCATCGACTATCGGCCCACTCCAGCACGACGGTAGGATGAGGCGACGCTAAAGAGAGGCGACGCTAGGGTGACTAGCGTCGCTTTTTCCTAGCGTCGCTTCTTCCAATAGAAGTATCCTGGCAGCCCCACCAGAATCAGCCCCGCCCCAATCGCCGAGTCTTTCGGCGTCTCCACGATCGTATTCGCGACAAGCCAGACCGCAAATACGATGAAGACGAGTGGCGTGAAGGGATATCCCCAGGTGCGATACGGTCGCGGCACGTGCGGTGCGACCCATCGCAAGCGGATCACCGCGGCCGCCGAGAGCGCATAGAACACGAACTGCGCAAAGACGACGTACGTTGCCAGCTGGTCATACAGTGGGCGGGGTGAGCAGATCGACACGATGCCCGGTATCGCCAGGCATGTCGGGATCAACGTCAGCGCGCAGGCGATGAGTCCCTGCGTCAGCAACGCAATGACTGGCGTTGCATAAACGGAATGCACCAGCCCCTGTGATCGAAAGAACATGCCCTGCCGCGCCATTGCGTAGGGGATGCGTGCCGCCGTCAGAATGATCCCGTTGTTCGCTCCGAGCGTCGACATCAGAATCGCGATCACGACAAACACTGCCCCTGTCGCACCCATCGTTACCTTCGCGGCATCGGAGGCGACGAGTTCCGATCCCGCCATCACCCCGGGCGACAGCACATACACGTACGCGATACTCACAAGGCTGTAGAGCGTGACGACGATGAGCGTGGACAAGATGATGGAGCGTGGGAGGTTCCGCGCCGGATCGAGGATTTCGCTGCCGACGTACGTGGTTTCAATCCACCCATCGTACGCCCACAGCACCGCGACCATCGCGACACCGAACGGCGCGATCCATTGTGTGAAGCCGGACGCGGACCACAGCGGCTGAAAGTTGCTCACTGATCCGCCGGGCAGGGCGAACGACGTCACGATGAGCGCAGCCAGCGCACCGATCTTGAGCGTCGTGAGAATGTTCTGCGTGGTCGCCCCCAGACGGACACCGCGACAATTGAGCAGCGTCAACGCAATGATCGAGACGATGGCGATGATCCGGATCGCGGTCTCCGACAGGGGCGTGAAAAAGCCGATGTAGCGCGCGAATCCCACAGCGATGGCCGCGATCGACGCCGTGTTGATGACGGCGAAGTTCGCCCAGCCATACAGGAACGCCACCACAGTCCCATACGTCTCACGCAGATACGCGTACTGGCCGCCCGCCTCCGGATACATCGCCGAAAGCTCCGCCACCGAAAGCGCGCCGAGCAGCGAGACGAGCCCACCGATGACCCAGACAGCGGTCATCAGCAGGCTGCCCTGCACCGCCGCCGCGACGGTGGCAGGAACGATAAAAATCGCGGACGCGATCATCGTCCCGGCGTTGAGCATGACCGCGTCGAACAGCGTCAGCTGACGCTTGAGATCGGCAGTAGTAGTTGGTTCGGTCATGGCATAGGTTCGGTTTCCACACGCTAAAGCGTGGGCTCGGCACGACACTGCCCTTAAGGGCAGCGCTTTGCCGAGCGCACGCTTTAGCGTGTCGAAACCGAATCAAGTCAAACGATGATGTCTCTCTGAAACCTGCGCAATTACAACGCGGCGTCGCTATACAAGTCGAGCCGCCATCCGGTCGGCGATCGCAGTGCGCGTGCGAGGTCCACGCGGAAGAGTCCGTCCATGATACTGACACCAACCCCGACGCTGGCGAGCGGGTTGGCGAGCGAGAGGCGATCGCGGGAGTCGGCACGCGCGACGTCGGAAAACAGCACGACCCGCGCCCCCGGCCAGCGGTTTCCGAGCTCCGCGCGGGCGCGCCAGAACGCGTCGCCGGTGGTTGCCGCGCCATCGTAGCCGCGCAGCGTACCGGGGCCGCCCAGGTACCAGTAGCTCTGGATGGGTACGCGGCCGGTGGAAATTCCTCCCGCCACCTCGATGGCGCCAGCCACGCGCCGCGTCATCGGCACGATTGCGCGAAGCGTCGTGCTGGCGCGACCGTAGTCGAACGTCCCTGCCGCGCCGTCGATCGTGACGTCAGTCGACACCATCGTTCGTTCGGGATCGATCCCGCGCTGGGTGCGGAACGTGACCGACGCGCCGAATTGATCGGCAGGCTCCGCCGTAATGTTGGGACGAAAGACGTTGAGGTCGTTGATCAGATTGGGAATGGAGAAGTCGGTGCGCTTGATCGCCACGCGCTGTTGCTCAGCGAAAGCCCGAATCGAGAAGGACTGTGGCAGGGTGATCGCCGGTTTGATCGTCAGCTCCCCGCCCGCCGCGCGAAAATAGTCGCCATCGTCGCGGCCCAGGAACAGCGCATTGAGGGAGTTGCCGATGGCAAGGGAGCGCGCCGTCGGATCGACGGCTGCGAGGCGGTAGTAGCCGGCCAGCCGGAACCGCACGTTTCCGGTTTCGCGTAACGCGCCGCCTTCGACGTCGAGGGTCGCGTCGGTCGTGGCAATGCGACCTGTGCCGTCGAGCGTGAGGCGGCCCAGCTCGAGCTGGCCTTTGGCTCCCAGCGCCAAGCCTTCTATTCGGTTGTAGCGGCCCAATCCCCAGCGCGGCGGCCGCGCAGTGAATTGCCAGGGCGCTTGCGGCAGATCGCCCAGCCCCTGGACCAGCTGGTCCATTTCGCCTGTGGAAATCAGCGTGTCGTTCTGCGAGCCAAACGGTGGAGGCAGGGACGCATTAGTCAGCAATGCAGCAGTGTCGGTCGGAATGTTGACGACGAACACCTGACACCGGCCGTTCTCGCACCGACACGAGACCTTTTCGCTTTCCTCGCGCGCGTGACACGCCGCCCGCGCCGTCGAATCCTCCGCCGCGCTCGCGACGGGCGGTCGCGGTGCGAGCGGCGCCGCGGTGTCGCCCGTGACTTCGTAGTTGTCGTAGAGGCGCTCGTAGCGCATCGGCACCGCGAGAACCGAGCCGGCGGTGGCGACGGCGTCCATCGCGATGACGCGCGGCAACCACCAGCGCCCGGTCCACAGGCCATAATCGATCGTGATGAAGCGGACCTCGATGCGAATCGGCTTGACGAAGCCGGGAATGTCCTTGACGTCCTCGTCGCTCAGGTCCTGCTCGATATCGAAGGCCCTGGCCGGACGGATCAATGCGCGCACCACGGCGTGGGAGCCCTCGTCGATCCAGAACGATCCCGACATCAGGCGAAAATCGAGCCGTCGCGGAATGATCTTTAGCTCCCGCAGCCGAATCGTACGGCCATCCGCAAACACGATGGCACTCGAATCACCGACGGCGTAGCGGTAGTCTGCTTCGCTGCCGGGAGCGAGCGGATGCTTGAATTCGACATCTTCGCGCTGTTTGGTTGAATCCTGTGTGCTGTCGCGCCTGGACCGATTCTCACCACCCCATCCGACCGTCAGGCGATCGTTCGCAGGATCGAACGCATAGTCGCCCACGTCCTTTTTCAGGTCTTCGGGCAGCTTGGGTTCGGGAACGGCAATCGGAATGGTTTGGCGCGCCCCCACGACCTCGATCAGAGTGACAGAGTCACGTCGCCAGTCGATCCGCAGCGCGAGCTCCCGGCGGTAGAGCATCCGGTCGCGTCGCAACGCGCGGATCCCAACCCCAATGCGTTCGCGCATTGTGGTGCGATAGCTCGTGATGGATCGATCGATCGTCTCGCGCCGGGATCGGGCGGTCGCCACGAGGCGCCGGGCGTCGGCGTCGAGATAGGCGCCAGCGGTATCGCGCGGTGCCGCCGCGCCGGCGGAAGAAGGGGCCTGCCGGGGGGGGGCCGTCGCGGCAAGGACGGCGGTAACGAGAATCGGAAGCATCGCGTAAGGCCCTGTACGAACCCCGGTGAAGGATAAGATTCAAGAATGCTCAGGACATACTGGCAGGCGAGCCGCGCACCCCGCTACAGCCTGCTGTTTGCTTTGCCACTGCTCGTCCTCTATGAAGTTCTCGGAGCGCTGGCTCCGGCAGACCCCCAAGGCATGACGATCCGTAACGGCGCTGATGTCGCACTCCAGGCAGTCTTTGTCTGGCTCGCAGGCGCCTGGGGTCCACGCTTGTTCCTCTTGTGCCTGATCGCGGTCGGTGCGTGGCTCATTGCCAAAGACGTGCGCGCCAATCGCGCCTCCATCCGCCCGGCGTTACTCGGCGGCATGCTGTTCGAAGCAATCTTTCTGGCTCTGGCTTTCGGGATCGTCGTCGGTGGCCTGACTAGCGCAATCCTCGGCGCACCACCACCCATGGCTATCGGCACGCCCCCCCTTCAGCACATCGATCGGTTGACGCTGCTGATGATTTCGCTCGGCGCCGGAATCTACGAGGAGTTGTTGTTCCGGGTGTTGCTGGTCGGTGCGCTCGCCTGGCTCGGACACAAAGTCCTCGGCTGGCGCCCGCTCTTCGCTGGTGTTGCCGCGACGGTGATGGGCGCATTGATCTTCTCGGCGTTCCACTACATCGGGCCGTTCGGCGATAAGTGGGACGTCTACTCGTTCGTGTATCGTTCCATCGCTGGACTGTTCTTCAGCGGCCTCTATCTGCTGCGGGGCTTCGGTGTAACCGCATGGACCCACGCGCTTTACGACGTTTTTCTGTTACTGAGATAGAGACGTTTTATCTTAGGGTCCCATGAAATCGGCGTTCATCAAGGTCAGCGCGCTGCTGGGCCTCGCCGTGCTGGTTGGCGCTTGTGGCAAGAAGCGGAATCAGCGTGCCGAGGTGGTCGAGTGCAGCTCGATATCGCTCGATGCCAAGGGCACGGCGCAATGTCTCGTGCAGCTCCATCGCTGGAAGATCGCCGACGCGCAGCGTGCGGCGACCGATCGGCATCGTGAGCTCGATTCGATCAAGGACTGGCACGAAGACTCGGCCTGGGCAATCGAAAACTCAAAGCACAGGCGCGATCTGGAGAACTGTCGCCGCACGCCCGAAGCGCTGGGCAACTGCCTGCTCGTCGCCGGCTGGCCACTCTCGCGCGTGCGTGAGACGAGCGACTCGCTCTGGAACGCCGAGCAGCCCAAGCATCGCCGCGAGCTGGAGTCGTGTTTGAACAAGCGGGACATGAATCTCGCGTCCTGCCTCACGCTCTACCACAAGTGGGAATCGGACCGGGCGCTGGCGACGGCGGACTCGATCGCGCGCGCCCGGCTCGGCGGACGGCGTTAGGGCTGCGCGACGATCCGAAAGATCGCGCCCGCGCCCTGATCCGACGTCACGAATAGGGAGCCGTCCGGTCCCACCGCCAGTCCTGTGGGACGATAGCGCGCGCCGTTCGGCGTGACGTCGGCACCGGCGAATCCATCCGCGAAGACCTCCGAAGATCCCTTCGCCACGCCACGCTCGATCGGAACGAACATCACTTTGTATCCAGCCTGCGGCAGGGGCGCGCGATTCCACGAACCGTGGAACGCGATGAACAGGCCACCCCGATACTTGAGAGGGAACGTCCGGCTGTTGTAGAAGACCATTCCATCGGGGGCCCAGTGCCCGGGGAACGCCACCACGGGGCGCGGCGCAGACTCGCATCGACCGGCCGCCTTGCCGTCGCCGCCGTACTCCGGCTGTAGCACATTCCGGCGCTGCCGCCAATCGTAGTAGCAGTAAGGCCAGCCGTAATCGCCGCCGGCCTCGAGCCGGAACACGACCTCCGCAGGCAACTCCGCACTCATCGAGTCGTTGTAGAGCTTGGGCCAATTCGCGGCAAGTTGATCACGGCCATGTTGGGCGGCAAACACTGATTTGGTGCCCGGATCGACCGCCAGCGCAACCGCATTGCGCAATCCGGTAGCAAAGCGCAGGCCGTCCTGCTGGGTCTGGCCACCACGTCGCGGATCAAACCGCCAGATACCGCCGGCTATGTCGAGTAGCGGGCAGGGATCCTGACCCGGTGACTCGGGTGTGCGGTCCTGTACCTGACAAGAATTCGACGGCGCGCCGATGTTGACGTAGAGCTGCCCGTCCGCGCCGACCACAATGCTCTTCGCCGCGTGCTGGCGGCGGTTGGTTAAACCCTTGACGACGGTGTCCGGAGCGCCGGGCGGTTCAAGCGCACCGATCTTCCAGTGCCAGCGAACCACGGCGTCATTCGTGGCGAAGTACAAGTACTC
>DATFVZ010000110.1:0-4083 GCA_035259785.1 Gemmatimonadales bacterium | reverse complement strand
CAGGACGCGGAGGCCGATGCTACTGGCGTAGGCCAGTCCGGAGAGGTCGACCACGAAACGGTCGTGGCCATCGGCGATGAGTGCCGACCACTGTGCCCACGCGGCGTCGGCGCTCGCAGTGTCCAGCCGGCCCTCCATGGTCAGCACGGTGACCGAGCCGTCGTACTGCATCAGCACACGGGCTTCTTCGACACCCCGCGCGACGCTGGACGCCACGAACGCACCACGCTGCACGTCGAACACGAACGTCGGCGAAGAGAGCGCCGTGCGGAACCGACGCAGGTCGTCATGGAAGCGGCGTGCATCCGGGTCTTCCTCCGACACACGCGGAATAAGGGCTTCCATGTTTTGCAGACAGCGGTCTGCGCTGGCGATGTCCTCCGGCGTCACCCTGCTTCCCTTGCGCAGGTGCGCATCAATCGCCCGTGTCTGCAGCACAATCGCAATCTTGAGGACACGCGAGCGCGCCGGGTGAGCGAGCGCCACGGCAACATACTGCTGCGCGGCCACGTCGAGGACAACACCCCGTTGCGCCTCGCTGTCGACGAAGTCCGCAAAGGCCTCGAAGTCCTCGTCCGAGGCCGCGCCGGCCACCCGCAACAGGTTGTAGGCGTGCGGATGCACCTGGGCAAAGATGCGCGACAGGTCGACCGGCCCGTCGCAGCCAGCCTGGTCCAATCGCTCCCGCTCAAGTGTCACGAGTTGCTGTATCAGGTCCAATCCACCCGGGTGAATGTCACGCAGGGCGCTCAGATTGAGCAGGCGATCCTCGAGGCTGGCGTAGAGCGCATCCGGTTCGAGGCTCTGATCCACGGAGTGGGACTCTGGGATGATCTCGTAGCGCCAGCCGCGCTCGCCGCACAGACGCTGCAGCGGCCGAACGGCAGACTCGCTGCCACCGCAGCAATACGCCAGGTTGCGGCGCGACTGTGCGACGGCATCGAGCCGTCGCAGGACGTGGGGATTCACGAAGTAGTACGCCGCAGGGTCGTGCGGATCCAGCTCGATGCGTTCCGCCACTCCACCGTTCCGGACCAGAAGCGTCAGCGGCGCCTGTGTGCCACCCCGACTGCCGCTGATACAGCCAATCACGACGGCATCCGGATGCTCTCGCGTGAACGTCAGCCAGGTTTCGAGATTGGCCCGAAACAGTGCCTCCGTGCGGCACTGATGGACCAGCGTGCAGGGACCCCGGTGGTCGGCAAGGGCGCGCACGAAGCCGACGAACGGCGTGACGCCGGTACCGGTCGCCACGAGCAACAGGTTCGCGTCGGCCGGCGGTCGCAGGAACGCCGTGCAGGGCGAGAACGCAATCGGCACACGACGCAGCCCGAGGTCTGTGATCCGCTGAAAGCCGTAATGGGTGTCGATATCCCGCGGGATCGTCACGAGGAGGCGCGCGGCTCCAGGCTCGACACCGCAGGTGGAATAGACCCGCGGCTGGACGGGCTCGAAGCCGCTAGCGGGATTTCCGTTAGCTCGCCGCTCGCCCGGATCGTGACCGATGTACCGGCAGACGTCAGACACGGCGGCCCCCTGCGGGTCCCAGCCGAGCGACTCAAACAGCTCCGCCCATGACCAGCCGGCGGTCCCGGCATGGGGGAGATCCGCCAACGCGACCGTCTGCTTCCCGGGAAAGAACCGGGCCCGGAAGCTCTCGGCCTCCCCCGTGTCGCGCGGCAGCAGCACACGGACGATGTCACCACGCTCGTATCGCAGTCCGGTGCCATCCAGGTGCAACGAGATGTCGGCATAGCCATCGTCGTGACGGGCGGAGACGACCTCCTTCTCAACCTCGACGAACACTGGGGCCAACCGCAGGCGCCGACGCTCGCGGAGTGCTTCTTCCATGACCCCGTGCATATGTGAGGCCGTCGCGTGGTTCAGCGCCCGCGTCGGCATACCCTGCGCTTGGCCACCCTCAGCCGCGGTGTCCACCTGCAGGTTGTTGTGCATGTAGTTCAGGAGCTTGCGTGAGTGAGCAGCGAGGACGCCATCCTCGCCGGCATACGCCTCGAGCACGCGATTGAAGGCGCGGCGCAGCGAGGGCGGAGCGTCGAAGGTCGAGAGAAATCCGCGCAACGTGGCGGAGGGCATGGGCGGCATCAGCGCGGCGGAGAACGCCCGCTGCAAGGGTGGATAGTAGGCATCCACCTGTTCCATGCTTGCCAGTTCGCCCAGGGTGCCGTGGTGATAGCGTCCGAGGAAGGCGTCGAGCAGATGGTAGAAGACGAACTGCAGTCCCGACATTCCCTTGGTGGTGATCAGCTGGCCATGGGCATCGTGCAGCGTCACTCCCTTGTGCAGCGGCTGCATGTGGCGGATGAACACGTACTTCGACACGTGCGTGCTTCGACCAGGAATGCTCGTGATCCGCTGAAACTGCTCCTTGCTGCTGGTCAGCATCGTGGCGATCTGATGCAGCAACGAGACCAGGAACGCCACGGACGACTGGTCGTCCTCGCCCCGGACACGCGCGCTTACCATCCCGAGCATGGCGCGAACGGCGTCGTGCAGCGTATGTGGCAGGGCCGCCATTGCGTGGGCCATGCACGCGGGCACCGTGTGATACACGCGCTCGTGGTCGTGACCGAAACACGGGTAGAGGAGCGCCAGGTTCTCCACCCGGAAGTCGCCTGGATCGCAGTCGGCACGCCACTGCCAGTTGTCCACCACGAGAAAGTGCCCGGTGAGCGCGGGCTGCACGTCGAGCCGCGCCGCCACGCGCAGGAACGGCTCGGCGAGCCATGTCGGCAGAGGCGTGCGTTCGGGTGCCGAATTGGCGCACAGATGCGCGAGCGAGCCCAACAGGATGAAGAGCTTGGAGGCCTGACGGTAATCGGACAGGTCCGCCTCCGTCAGCGAGACCGGTTGCCGTGGCGCCTCGACAAGGTAGGCGTGCAGCGGCGCGTGTCCAGCCAAGCGCTCACGCTGGCCAGGGCCGAGCAGCCGCGGGGGGAGGGACATTTCCAGGGGGTGGTCCTGGAAAAACGTGTAGGCGGCGGGTTCAGGGAAGAAGGTGGCGACGCCCGCCAGCCTTTTTTCCAACGGCGCGAATTTCCCCCCGAGCGGTACACCGAGCCCTCCCGGTGTGATGAACCCCCATTCGCGGGTGATGAATCCTTCCCGTGCCGTCGCCGCCCTCGCCAGCACTGCGGTCAGCTGGGCGTCCATCGTGGCGAGCGCCTCGCGCAAGCGGCGCAATCCCACTCCCACGTCAGCTTCCGGGTCGCCTTCCGATCGGACGTCATCGGGCATGAGGCTACTCTCCCTTAGCAGAACTGTTTCGCGCGCGCGTCTTCAAGCGCCGAAGCGTCCCGCGCCGGATGGTTTCTCATACTCGTAGTGGTGGTAGCGTTCAATCGCTCAGCCCGAGCCACGACTGACGCCGTAAACGCGGGCCCGAGGACTCCAACAAAGAACCATACTGCAGGTCTTGACATACTGGTGACTCGAGTTCAAGCCCTTTTGAAGGCAACAGCAATCCAAGCCGCCTAACGCTCAAGCGCACCGCGAGCTGCCCACATGCGGCCTTTCACATTCATTCCGAACCGCCACCGGGCAGCGATGCGGTGGCGCACCTCGTTAGGCGCTGGCGTCTTATTGAATGGGTAGCGCTGCGCTTCATCTACTTCTGAATTCCTCACGCCCTCCCACTCCGACAGCCGTGTCATTTCAGGCCGTCGGATCACCGGACTTCACCTTGTCCATCCACTCCGTGGCGCTGAGCGTGCCAAGAGCTTGCGCTTTTGCGGCGTCCCGGGCGGGAAGCACGTCTTGAATCAGATCCATACGCTTCCATTCGGCCAGTGGCGTCTCGCAGGCTTCGCGCGGGACGTACCGCGAGGGGGTCCCTTTCTGGTAGTGATGAACATACCGCGGGCAGTTCTGCCACAACTCGGAAAGCTGTACGCGGACGATCAGATCCGCCTCCTTGTAGTCTGCCCTCATCGGATCATCACCTAAGAGGCTGGCGGTCCCCTGTACACGGATGCGGTGCGGGCGCTCAAAGGAGATAAACAACAGGCCGACCTGCTGGCTCTGCGCAATATTGCCCATCGACAAGAACATGCCGTTGCCGTC
>DATFVZ010000109.1:0-5615 GCA_035259785.1 Gemmatimonadales bacterium | reverse complement strand
CTTCGAGTCCCGTGCCATGCGACGCCACCGACCAAGGCGTCGGGCATTCCACAAGTAGAGGGCGTGGCCCAACGGCACATGCGCGACCTTACATAATTCAGGTGCGCGACTTTATTGCACGCTGATCATCCGTCCTCGATTAAACAGAATATTCCACCGGGACGGGCCTCTTTCGTTTACAGCCCAGCGCTCGCACCTATTTCCTTTTCAAAGGCCGGCGGTGCGCGGTGAGACGCTCGCTGGCGTGGCATGCAGGCGGCGCCAGAAGAAGTACGAGAGCCCCCAGAGCACGCCAGTGGCCGCCGCCCAGCCCCAGGCCTCCGGGCCATCGCCCACCGAGAGGTGGGCGATGAGCGCCGAGGTCAGGGTGATGGCGAAGCCGGCGTAGGCCCACTCCTTGAGTCGCGCCGGCACCGGCGCCAGCATCAGCACCACGCCGAGGAGCTTCGCCCACGAGAGCTCGACCCGGAAGTAGGCGGGAAAGCCGAGGTGGGTGAACGCCTCCGCCACTTGCGGCAGGCGCAGTTGCGCGTAGGCGGTGAAGGTCATCTGCAGGCAGAAGAGCGCCGTGACGATCCAATAGACGATGGTCTTAGCTTTGAGAGTGGTCTTGGCAGCGGCGGGGGCCGGCTTCTGCAGTGTCGATTCCATAAGTTATTCCTTTCACGTCTCGACGCTTCGGGGCGTTGGGCGGCTCACCGGGGGTCTCTACGCCGAACGCTTCGCGTACTCGGCGTTCAATCGCTGCCAGCCGCCGAACTTCATGGCGTCGCCGCCGACGATGCGTCCAATCGGCTCGCCCGCGAGGAGCCGCTCAGGACGTCTAAGCAGATGTGCCAGCCCGCGGCGCCCCATGAGATGAAGCGGCGCTCGATGTTCCTCCGGAGCGCGAGGCGCGTGCCGCTGCCGGCGCAGTCATCCTCTGGGCGTCGAGTGCGTAGGCGCTCTGCGGACTGATCAGCAGCACTGAGGCGACGTGCTCCCCAACCATGCTTCCGAGAACGAGCACGATTGCGTCGCTGTAAAGAATCCATTTCGCGGCAAACGCAACGACGAACGGGGCGCGGTCGTGGACCTGGCCGAGCCCTGTCTGAGGGAGGAAAATCTCCGCCCCTCCAATCAACACACCCAGGATGGCCCCGGTGATTGCGCCACTCAGCGCGCCGAAGACGAGCCGAAAGAGCGTCGGACCATGCATGGAGCCGATCGCCCCGCCGATAACCGGCGCCTCTTGACCGCGCGCACCTGGTTCAGGCTGCGCGCCGCTCGACACGTGCAAGCCCAACGCGATAAAACTCATGTCCACGCATGGCGCGTGCGCGAGCGCCGTAGTATATGGCGCGATACTCGGCGGCTCCGATATCGAGCTCCAGTGAGAATCCGCGTCCGGCGAGGTACTCGGGCACTTGGCTCGGCTCCATCCCAAATGTGAAGCGCTCGCCAGCCCTCTCCAGCGACGCAAAAAGATTCTGTGAACCCACGAAGGCGCTCGGCCTAGTCAGAATGTCGCGGTGCACATAGGTGAACACGAGGCGGCTGCCTGCTGATGCGTTGGAACACCACCGCAGAGTGGAATCCACCGCATCAGCGGTCAGATAGTTCGTCACGCCTTCCCACAGGACGAGTGTGCGCTTCGATTCACAGTATCCGGCGTTCTTCATCGCCGACGCCAAGTCATTCTGCTTGAAATCGACGGGGACGAACCGAACGTGTTTCGGTGCCGACGAGAGGACGCGCTTCAACGCGTCCTGTTTCGCCGCCTGGGTATCCGGATGGTCGACCTCGAAGATATCGATCGCGGCGAGGCGCGATAATCGGTACGCCCGCGAGTCAAACCCGGCGCCAAGAATCACCACCTGCTCGATATCGTGATCGACGGCGGCGCCGATCCAATCGTCGATCAGCCTGGTCCGCGCTACTACGGAGGATCGGACGCCCGGCCAACGCCGGTCGATGTACGAGCAAACCAATGTCGCGACGCCTGGAATCGCCACGGTCCCCATCACCAGGGCGTACGGCCAGCGCAGGAAATGTCTCGCCAGCGGGTCGTCACAGACGCGTTGGTGCGGGGGCCGTGAGGATTCGAGCGCCCGAAACAGCGCGTTCTGCTCGGCGGTACGGCTCGCGTGGCCTTCGCGCATAGGTCCTACTCCCCCGCGCCAGAAACTTAACGTTGTTAGACCGCATTTAACGGCGTTAATCTTGTCTTGTCAAGTCGGACAGGAAACGGAGGCGACGGCCATGTCCCGAACGGCAACCCGAGCCGGTCGCCGGCGGCCCGCGAACGCGCCGGCGGTTGCGAGTCTGGGGGACGAACTTTTGAAGGCGGCGGCGGCGCTCGTCGCCGAGCGCGGGCCGCAGGGCTTCAGCCTGCGCGAGGTGGCGCGCCGTGCCCGCGTCTCGGAGGCGGCGCCGTACTGGCACTTCGCCGGCAAGGAAGCGCTTCTCGCTGGCGTCGCCGAGGAGGGGTTCGTCGCGCTGGCCGCGCTCATGGCCGAGGTGTGCGAGCGGGTGAAGGACCCGGATCGGCAGCTCCAGGAATTGGGCGTCGCTTACGTTCGGTTCGCGCTCGCGCATCCGTCGCACCTGCGCGTGATGTTTGGTCCTGAGATTCGCGACAAGAACGCCCATCCCACACTCAAGGCGGCGGGCGACCGTGCATTCGGTCTGCTCGTTAGAGCTATTTCCGACGGGCAGCGCGCCGGTCGCGTGCAGCAGGGCGACACCGAAGAGCTGGCCGTTGCGGCATGGGCGCTCGTCCACGGACTGTCGGCGCTGATCATCGACGGCCAACTCCGCAGACGCGTCCCGAACGAACGCGCGGCTCAGCGGCTTGCGACGAAGGTGACGAAGCTGCTACAGATGGGCCTCACGCGGCAATCCTCTTGAGGCGCCCGAATCGCTGGGCGAGCAGATGAGCACGCGAACCGAACACCATCGCGCGGATCTATCTTCCTTGGATAACGAAGCGATTGCGCCGTACGCCGCTCCAAATCGCAGCCAGTTGGTTGTCAGCCCTTTTCTCGACCGGAGGCCCAGCGATGATCAAGTTCATTGTTGTTGGCTACCGACGCTCCGAGCTGACTCCGGAGCAGTTTCGTCGTTACTTTCGCGAGATCCACGGGCCCTTGGCCGCAGCGATCCCGGGACTGCGGCGATATATTCAGAATTTCGCACACCCAGACGAGCGCCGACATCCGCCCTGGGACGTCGTGGTTGAATTCTGGTTCGATGATCGAGAAGCGATGGAATCGGGTTGGCGGTCGCAAGAAGGATGCCGGGCGACAGACGACAACTCGAACTGTTTGGACCTCGAGCAGACGCGATGGTCAGTTGTCGACGAGGTCGTTCTGGCTGGGTGAGCATAAACAACTGAGCCAGGCTGGCAGCTACTTCGGACATGGAGCGCCCGCTGCAGCCCACGCCTTGAATGCCGCCGACAGCTCTTCCTGACTCACCGGCGGCGGGAGCCGCGGTGAGCCGTCCTTACTGGTCCCGGGCGACCATGCCCACAGGACCAGGGACTCGCGCGCCAGATGCAGCTCGAGCCCTCGCAGCCCCAAGTTGCCGTTGCGCTTCTTGTCGAGCAGCCGCTCACAGAGCGGTTTGCCGTCCATCGGCACGCCGGGTGCGCGCTCGAAAGCCATCGACACCGGCGCCAGCCGCCAGTTCGGGGCGCCGGGAACGCCGCTCGACGGCTGGTTGTCTTCCTGATGACACGCGGCGCACCTCGCGCCCGGAGCACCTCTGTCATCGGGTCCGCGTACAACGCGGAACTGGTGGATGTGTCGGTCGTCCCCTTGGCGCGGATAGTTGGTAGCCGTGTGGCAGTTGACACATCGCGAATGCGTGAGGACGGATTCGATGACCCGCCAGTGTTGCCCGGCGGAGGACGCAGCCACGTCAGCGGGTGCCCTGGTCGACGACGGCGATGCCGCCGGATCGGTCTCAGAAGCGACATTGACTGACACCGCCAGCGCCAGGACCACCAGGGTCATGAGACATGCCGTAGTCAGCAACGCCGCCTGACACCACGGCCGAAGGAGCATGGCCATCGCAAATCTCCCCGTCCTCACGAGTTTGCTGCGGCGCGCCTGATCGCCCGGCGCACGCGCT
Source organism: Gemmatimonadales bacterium (assembly GCA_035259785.1). GTDB lineage: Bacteria > Gemmatimonadota > Gemmatimonadetes > Gemmatimonadales > GWC2-71-9 > 20CM-2-65-7. The sequence continues at coordinate 1,499 of DATFVZ010000109.1, read as the reverse complement.
GGTAGGTTCCACAACGGCAGATGTTGGTCATCGCGTCCTCGATCTGCCGGTCGGTTGGCCTCGGGTGCTTGAGCAGCAATGCGTTGGCGGACATGAGCATTCCCGACTGGCAGTAGCCACACTGCGGCACCTGTTCGGCGATCCACGCCTTTTGCAAGGGATGCGAGCGATCCAGCGATAGTCCTTCGATCGTCAGCACCCTGCGATCGCGCGCCGCACCAACCGGAAACGAGCAGGAGCGAACCGCCTCCCCGTCGACATTGACCGTACACGCGCCACAGGCCGAGATGCCGCACCCGAACTTCGTGCCGGTGAGTCGCAACTGCTCGCGAAGCACCCACAGTAAAGGTGCGGCGTCGTCGATATCTACAGCGTGAACCGTGCCGTTAACGTTGAGCTCAATCATCGCGAGCCTCCCCGGTTCAAGCGAAGCGAAGACCATGACGAGACAGCGGCAGGGACCGAATGCGCTTACCGCTCGCCGCGTATATGGCATTGCCGATCGAGGGCGGGACCGTGACAGGGCTGACCTCCCCCACGCCGCCCAAGGGCCGGCCGCCCTCAATGAACTCGGTCACCATCGAAGGCGCTTCGGCCAGGTACGGCAGCTCGTATCCATTGAAGTTGTCCTGCTCGGGGCGCCCATTCTTGAATGTGACCTCTGCCTTGCAATAAGCAAGACCGAACACGACTCCACCTTCGATGCTCGCTTCGGCAATCCCTCGATCCAGCACCTCGCCGCAATCGACCACGGTCGTGACCTTGCGCACCTTGACGGCGTCCCTAGCGACCTCTACCTCTGCAACCATGGCCAGGCGTGTGCCAAAGGCATGGGCGTAAGCCATGCCCCGCCCATGCCCTTTGCGCAGAGGCTTGCCCCAGTCGCCCAGCGCCGCGGCGCGATCCAAAACTCGAAGGGCCCGAGCATTGCCAGCCAGTAGGCTGTGGCGGTAGCGGTAGGGATCAACCTTGGCGGCGATCGCCAGCTCGTCGACGAAGCTCTCGATAGCGAACACGTTGGGGCCGTAGCCAGTGGTGCGCATCACCGAAGTCGGAATGACGGTCTGCAGCAGATGAAAGTCGACTCGGCGCGCGGGGATCGCGTAGTCGGTCTCGAGCATCCCTTCCAGCGCGCTCGGATCGATGCCCTTGTCCTTCAGCGTGGACTCGATCGGCGGAAACACCGGCAAGAGGATGGTCGGCGATACTACCCGCGCGGCAAGCGCCCCGGGCCTCCCCTTGGGATCAAGCGCTGCGCTCATGCGCACGAATGTGGCCGGGCGGTAATAGTCGTGCAGCATGTCCTCTTCGCGGTCCCAGATCAGCTTGACCGGAGCGCCAACCGCCTTGGACGCCACGGCGGCCTGGAGCACAAAGTCGGGCAGCAGACGTCGGCCGAAGCCTCCGCCGATCGCAACGGTGCGATTGACGATCACCTGCTCGTCGCGCATGCCGAGCGCGCTCTTCAAGGCAACGAACGCGAACTCCTGGCCCTGCGT
>DATFVZ010000108.1:0-5668 GCA_035259785.1 Gemmatimonadales bacterium | reverse complement strand
TGCTGGCGGAAGTACTGCTGGAACTCGGGATACATATCGACATTGCTCGCGTAGTCGAGGAACAGGTCCAGCTGTACCTCGTGCGCGCCTGGTCGCGTCATGTAGTAGTTGTCCAGGTTGTAGCCGTCCGGCGAAACCAGCGACCGGTCCTTGACGCCGGTCGTGTACTGCCAGTACGTCGTCTCGGGCGTCAGCAGCGTCCGCAGCGCGTCCCGGTTCGCCTGCGATGGCTCCTTCCAGTACGCGCGGATAGGATTCCAACCGTCACTCAGTCCCTCGACGTAGGCGTTGCCGTTCTGCGTGATGATGGCCGTCACCCGCTCCGGGTGTTCGACCGCCATCCGCAGGCCCGTGGGCGAACCGTAGTCGAACACGTACACGGCGAAACGATTGAGCTTCACCACCTCTGTGAAACGCGTCACCACCTTCGCCAGGTTCGAGAACGTGTACTTGAACCGCTCACGCGACGGCAAATCGGACTGGCCGAAGCCCGGCAGGTCCGGAGCGACGACTCTGTACCGGTCGGCGAGCTTCGGCATCAGATCCCGAAACATGTGACTCGAGGTCGGGAAGCCGTGCAGTAGCAGCAGCGCTGGTCCGTTCGCGGGGCCCGCCTCGCGATAGGCCACACCGAACCCATCGACTTCGACCCGGTTGTGCTTGATGATGTTCATTCTCATTCCCCTTTTCGGTCCTCAAACATCGGCATGCCAGCCTCGTAGCGTACGTTGAGCTTTATGCATGAAGGCGACCACGCAGCCGATCGGCTGGCGGCGTATTCAGACGCAGTCTTTGCCGTGATCGTCACCATCATGGTGCTGGAACTCAAGGCGCCGGATGAGCCCGCGTTCTCCGCGCTGTGGCCTCTGTGGCCGACGATAGTCAGCTACGCGGTGAGTTACCTGTTCATCGCCATCATCTGGATCAACCACCACTACCTGATGCGGTTCGTGAGCGCGCCTGCGGCGAGCCTGATCTGGATCAACTTCATCCATCTCTTCATGGTGTCCTTGCTGCCCTTTGCGACCGCCTGGGTCGCGCGCACCCGGCTTGCGTCCTCTCCCGTGACGTTTTATGCGGGACTCTTCGTGTGTGTCGACATTGCCTACAACGTCTTCGAGCGCGAAGTCCTCGCCCACGCGGAAACCGCACGTCTATCCGAGCGCACACGGCGGATCGCGAGGCGCCGCTCACTCGTCGTCCTCGCAATGTTCACGACCGCGATGCTGGTGGCGCTCGTCGCGCCACGTGTGGGCTTTGCGCTGATTTGCGGCGCCCTTCTCTTCCACGTGCGGCCAGACATCACAAATCGATGACGACGTCGCGAAGCGGCTGCGAGCAGCACACGAGAAGGTTGCCGTCCGCGGGTTGGTCCAGCGGCTCCGGTCCGTAGCCGACTTCGCCCGACACCAACCCGCTCTCACAGCTGTGACACACACCGGTCCGGCACGACCACCGGACCGGGACGTCGCACGCCTCGGCGAGCTCCAGGATGCTCTGGTAGGACGAGGCGTTCCAGTGCGCCGCGATCCCGCTGCGGGCGAACGACACGAGGGGACCGGTCTCGGCATCGTCCCCCGGCAGATGCGGCGCTCGCGCCGCTGCGGCGGCGATTCCCGGAGTCATCGGCTCGCTGCCGTTGAATAGCTCGACGTGAATCTGCTCCGACGCCGCGCCAATCGAGGCGAGCACCTCTCTCATTTCTCCCATGAAGTTCGTCGGCCCGCAGACGTAAAAGTCCCCCTCTCGCGGCACTTCGACCTGATCGAAGACCGATTTCGACAAGTGACCGGCTCCGTCGGCGCCGTCGCCCGTCAGGTCGTCGTCACGCGGCCTGCTGTAACACACATAGCTGCGGCTGTTCGGGAGCGCGAGCATCAGGCGACGGACTTCGGCGGCAAAGGGATGGTGCTGCCCGTCGCGCGCGCCATGCAGCCAGAAGATCTGTCGGGCCGAGCGGGCCGCCGCGAGCGCGTGCAACATCGCGAGTACGGGCGTCGCCCCGATGCCCGCGCTGAGCAGCACCACCGGCCGCTCACCGGGCTGCAGAATGAAGGAGCCGCGCGGCGCGCTGACATCGAGCGCATCGCCGAGCCGGACGTGGTCGCGGAGGTACGTGCCGGCCATGCCATTCGGTTCGATCTTCACGCTGATGCGATATCGCTCCCTCGATTCAGGTCCCGAAAGCGAGTAGCTCCGAAACAGCGGCTTGCCGCCCGGCGTTGCCCGCAGACGCAGGACCACGTACTGACCCGGCAGCGCCGCGGGCAGTGGCTGACGGCCGGGGCTCTGCATGGTCAGCGACAGGACGTCGGCGGACTCGTGATCGATCGCCGTCACCGCGAGCGCGCGAAATCCCGGTGCAGCAGGATGCGAGGCCGCCGCCGGCGCGAGGCCCGCATTCCCGCTTCCCGCCGCGGCGGTGCCGCTGCGCAACAACGCCTCGAACGAGGCGCGCCATCCGGCTGAAAGTGCGTTGATCCGCAAGGCGCGTTCCAGCCGATCGCGCGGATGAGCCGACGAATAAAGCAGCGCGTTGATGTCGGCGACGGTCATCCGCTCGGTGGCCTCGCCCACTTTCACGACTTCGTCGCCGGCACCCACCTCGCCCGGCTCAAGGACGCGGAAGTAGAATCCCGGCCGCCCGCTGGAGGTGAGCAGCGCTGGCATGCGCGGCTCGTTCATTCGAATGCCGACGCGATAGCAGGTGACGCGCGGCTGCGTCACCTCGAACAGCGCGCTGCCGATCCGATACCGATCGCCGATGCACACCGCATCGTCGAGCAATCCTTCGATCGTAAAGTTCTCTCCGAACTGTCCGTAGACGAACTCGGTCCGCTGCAGTTGCTCCTGCCAGTACCGGTACGATTCGATCTGGTAGACGTAGACCGCCCGCTGCTCGCCCCCGTGCCCGGCAAGGTCGCCTTGCCCGTCTCCGGTCAGATTCAACCGGCCGACGCCGCAGCGTCCAGGCACCGGATCTTTCCAGACCGCCGTGTGCACGGTGCGACCCTTCCACGTGATGTCGCGCGGCAATCCGACGTTTACCGAGAGCAGCCGGGCCATGCCGCTCCGCACACGTGGGCGCTTCTCATGGCTGATTGCGGCACTCTTGATCGTCGGATGCACTTAACCATGAGATTTACTCTTAGGTTCCTTTGGCATTTCTCATCCAAGGACGCCGAAACGAAGCGCGGTCGATGGGTGTGTTTGCTCGGAATCGCGGTCGTCCTCCGGTGCGTAGAGCATGCCGATAAGCGACCGCGCGATTGTCGTCGCAGGGTCGCGGCCATCCACAGCCGGGGCGAGGTTCGACCACACCACCAGCGTCACGTTGTTCACAGGATCGTGCCCCATGAACGAGTTGTAGCCGGGCATCTCACCCGTGTGGCCGTACAGATTGCCGAATTTGGCGATCCCCCAGCCATACCATGCGCTCGACGCGTCGTTCGGGTTGATCTGCTGGACGCTCGCGAGCCGGCGTGCTTGCATATCGGCGTTGAGCAGCTTGCCGATCACCAGCACCCGCACCCAAGTCGCGAGATCATCGGCCGTTGAGATCCCCTCGCCAGCGGCCCACGTCCACGACGGGCTTGCGTTGGTCCAATCGACGGGTGCGAGGTTGCCCGCCCGCGCCGCCGTTTGCAGCGAATCCGGGAGGGCAGGCGTGTGCAATGTAAGCACGTTCGTGCCATACATGTATCCGCGCGTGTACGGCTCAGGAAGTGTGATCGACGTGGCGGTTGGGAAAAGCGTGTTCTCGAGACCGAGGGGCCTGAATAGGCGGTCACGCATGATGTCGCTGAGCGATTTTCCGTCGACTTGCTCCGCTATGAGCCCGAGCAGGATCGTGTTCGTGTTCGAGTAGCTGAATTTGCTGCCGGGCGCAAACAGCGGTGGATGCCTCAAGGCCACGGTCAGCAGTTGCTTGGGCGTCCAAACTCTTTGAGGGTGCTCATCAAGCGCCCGGTTCAACTCCAATGACTCCGAGTAGTTGTAGAGGCCGCTGCGCATGGTGAGGAGCTGCTCGATCGTGATGTTCGCGCCGTTGGGCACGTCAGGCCGGTACTTCGCGACCGGGTCATCGAGCCTGAGCTTCCCTTCCTGGACCATCTGCAGGATCACCGTGCCGGTCCAGGTCTTGGTGTTGGAGCCAACACGCATGTGCTGATCGAAACTGGTGGGCGTTGCGCCGCGGTAGCTCGTGACGCCGTATGTATGCTTGAACTCACCCTTCGGCGTGCGCAGGATGACCACCGCGCCCGGCACGAGCATGTCTTTGCCCAGTCGCTCCACCCTGTCTTGCATGGCCGCCGCGTCCAGCGGAAGCAGTGCGGAGCTTGCGACGCTTTGGACGTTTGTGCGCCCGTTTCGTGTGTCTTTGCCGGCGTCTCGGTTGTCGCAAGCGCTGAGGCCGGCGATAGCGAAGGCAAACAGTGTCAACCAGCTCGTGCGCTGGAACAGCCGGCATGCGCGAGGCAACGTCGTGGTCAGCATTTCCGGCTCGCGATTCATGAGGATTCGGGGTTCTCCCGAAATACAAACGTGCACGCGACGTGCCGTCTGAATTTCCATGGTGAAGAAGTGGGCCGGTTCGCGCTCGTGTTGAGCGCGTCAACAATTCTCACCGCGGCGAACGTTTAACGTGTTAGTAAAATAACACTGACGCGACCGCGTCTTCGCACGTGGCGCACTAACCGGCAGGCGTCTCGACTGGCAGCTGTTCTTACGTCCGTAAGCTGTTCGTGAGCCAATAAGGAAAAGGCCCGGGAAACCGGGCCTCTTTTGAATCTGGTGCGGAAGAGAGGATTCGAACCTCCACGGGGTTGCCCCCGCCAGCCCCTCAAGCTGGTGCGTCTGCCGTTCCGCCACTTCCGCGTGGGGAGGAAAATCTCAGCTTAAGATTCTATCAGCCAACCGGGCTGGTTCGTTTCGCGATTCTCCAGCGGTCGAGAAGGCCAGTTTGGCGGCAAGGTCCGCCATAGGGTGACCGGATCATAGTGCGCTCATCACCTGGCGGCGACCAGGGTCACGGTCGACGTGGACGATGGCGCGACGCGTACGACAATCGAGCCGGCATCAAAACGCTTCAGGACGGCCGGATCGAAGTACGCAAAAGGCTCAGTCGCGGTCCACGCGAACAGCCTGTACTCTCCGGGCGCTACACCGCGCAAGGTAAATCGTCCTCGCTCGTCGGTGGTGGCGGATCTGAACAAGTCGAGTCGCGTGCGATCGGCAGGAACGAGTACTGCCTGAACCGACGCTGCCGGGAGGCGTGCATCGTTCGTAACGTCGCCGTCGATGCGCCCGCCGCCGGGACTGACGACGATCTCGAACACGTCCGCCCCGACGGCCGGCAGACGCAGTGGCTCACGCAGCGCGTCGGTCGCGCCGAAGCTCGCGGACTGGACGTAGGCGTCGCCCGGCAGCCCCGTTATCCTCGGCCGAAAATCGCCCGCCATCATGCCAAACAACTGGAACGTTCCGTCCGGAAGTGACATCAGCGGCGGCGGTGCGCTGTTGGGGAGGAGCGCGATGCCATCGCGTAACGTGATCAGTTGGACTCGAATGCTCTCCCATCCGGCGACCGAGGAAATCGGCTGACCATCGGTGCGCAGTCGGCCGGGCAACGAGATGGCGGGCCGCACCAGCCGGAGGACGACACCGG
>DATFVZ010000107.1:0-4678 GCA_035259785.1 Gemmatimonadales bacterium | reverse complement strand
GCAAGACTTATCAACCGATCTCGGAAACATTCACCCAGCTCCTGATCGACTCCGCCGGGGAGCGAAGCCAGCGAGGTCGGCCGTGACGTCCTCACCAGTAAATCGTCCACGCGCCGTCGCAGTGGAGACCGTGGCCCTGCATCGTGATCCGCTCGTCGTCGGGATATGCCTTATCGACCGCCGCGATCTGGTGCAGCGTGTGCCCGGAATGGAGCATGAGCACGCCCGGCGTATACGGGTGGAACGTCCGCGTCCGGGACTTCGCCATCTCCTCGACGGGCGCGAACTTGCGCGTGGCCTGCGAGTGGGCGGCCTGCTCCTCGTAGCTGAGGTCCCAGGTGTTGAGCCCCCCTCCGCCCCGGGGCAGCGCGATCGGCAGCGTGAACGACAGCGGCCGGCTGTGATCGGAGCGCGCGACATCGGGCCACGGTATGCTCATGTACTGCAGGTCGAAGTGGATCGACAGCGACGCCGTCGGGACGCTCAGCCCCTGCCAGACATGGAACCCGGGGAGCGCCAGCTCGTCCGCCGTGCGCACCTCCGCCTGGAGATGCATCGACAGCTTGTTCATGACCCGCGCATACAGCCAGTCAAAGTGCTCCCGCAACACCGGATTGGTCTCGACCAGGATCTCCGAATAGCGCGGCGGTGTCGTGCCCGGCACCGCGTCGATGTAGCTCGCCGCGCCGACCGTGTAGAACGGATAGTCGGCGCTGCCGCGCGCGATCCAGCTCGACCGCAGCGCATGCAGAGCCTGCCGCACCAGGTCGCACTCCATGGAACTCAAGACTGGAATCGCGTCGAGCACACCTGCTCCTTCGAAATTGCCAATTGTAAAATAATACGACCTTCTGGTGTGTGCGTGAAGCTTCATGTTGCGCGATCCACGCTGGTGCCGCTTGCCGGAAAGCTCGGACCATGAAGACGCGCATCGCTCGCGACGTTGCCACCGCGCGCCGGTCCGGGCGGCCGACCGCGGCGGTGATGGGCACGGCCGGCTGGGCGCAGGCCGGTCGCGCGCGAATCCGCACCGTGTTGCGCGCCCCGCCCGACTGGAGAGCCCCCGCGACGCCGAGCGTGGCCACATCGACCATCAAGCAAGGCGCGGCCGGCGCGCCGAGCGCCGCGCCGGCCGCCGACCAGGTGATGCGAATGCCTGCACCCGAGGTTGCTGCGACGTCTGCGCCGCCGCAGATCAGCCGGAACGCCGCGGGCGCGAGCGTGGTGCTGCAGCGCAAGTGCGCGAGCGGTGCGGGAGCTTTTGGTCTTACCGGCGAATGCGAAGAGTCCAGGGAGAAGAAGATCGTCGGACTGCAAACGAAGCTATCAATCAGCAAGCCGGGCGATGTTTACGAGCAGGAAGCCGACCGTGTGGCCGATGCGGTCATGCGGATGGCGACTCCGCCGGCGGCAGACGACGGCCCGGCGATCCGGTCGGCCGGCCCACGGATCCAGCGCAAGTGCGCAGCCTGCGGCGCCGACGGCAACGAGCCGTGCACCTGCGTGCAGCGCAAGGCCGAGTCGTCGGCACCGGCGCCGCCGGTGGGCGCGATCAGCAACCACGCCCCGTCCGCGCTGCGCACTGGCGGCCACCCGCTGTCGTCCCGCGATCGCCGGTTCTTCGAGCCTCGGTTCGGCGTGCCCGCATCGACCACGAAACACGGCGCGCCAATCGCCGCGCCGGCCTACGGCGCGGGTGAAGGCCTGGGAGAAAAGGTTCAACGAAAGGAGTTATCTTCAGGACAAAACATTCTATCACAAAGCCCGACGCACGTGAAAAATGCGATGAATACCGGCGGTCAACCGCTGGATGTTCAAACTCGAAACTTCTTTGAACCAAGACTTGGTTATGACCTTAGTAATGTCCGCGTTCACACGGATTCAAGGGCGGGTGAATCGGCTCGTGCTGTCGCTGCAAAAGCATACACGTTAGGAAACCACATCGTTTTCGGACGAGGGCAGTATAGCCCGGGTGCAGAAGCGGGAAAGAAGCTGATCGCGCATGAACTTGCGCATGTGATCCAGGCCGGCTCGTCTTCGAACATACGTCGCGACACTATCTATCGACAGCCGGATGAAGAAAGAGAGTTGGGTGTTATTGAATACGAAATTTTACAGCTTAGGCAGATGCCGATTTTGCCCCCGCCGATGATGGTGCGACTCGCACTGTTGGAACAGCGGCGGATTCAGTTACTAGCACACGGGGCGGGTGCACCGCCCGCTCCGACCGTTAAGAGAGACTACACCAAGCCGCAGACCAACGTGGCTGGGAGCGGTATGACGCGCCTGGAGGTGCACGGGCTCACGTTCGGCACCGGGCAGGACTTCGCGCCGGATACGTGGACCGTCACGGACAAGAAAGGAAAAGTAACGACGTACACGAGTCATGAGCGGGACAAGACGAAAGAGTCGGCTAGCCACATGGCGGTCGTCTTCGTGCCGGACGCCTTGGCCAAACTCGATCAAGTCGACAAACTCGACAAGCCGGTGCAGGTGCTCCTGCATTTCCACGGCTGGGGTTTTCGCGGGGGGGACCCGTACGCCGGCTATCGAATCGGTAAGGACAAGGGCGGGACGGTACGCGACGTTCACCAGGAGCACCTGGAGCAGCAGGTCGGAGCCTTCGTGAAGAACAACGGCCCGCTCGTCGTTGGCATCCTGGCCCAAGGGGTGGGCACGTCTGACTTTGGAGATATTCCAACGTTCGAATACATCAGGGACGTCCTCCTGAAGTCGAAAGTGCCTGCCCTGGCGAAAGTCGCAAACGACGAGAATTATTCCGTGGTGCTCTCAGCCCATAGCGGCGGGGGGAGCAACCAGGTCGTGCCAATGATGCGTCGGGCCGAGGCGGAAACGGCAGAACGGTCCCGACTGGCGTCTCAGAAGGCGGGCAAGGACGGGCGCGTGGTCAACAAGCTCCAGCCCGTGAACCTCATCGTCTTATTCGAGGCACTGAACGGCCCCGGTGATGTGGATGCGGTAGTGAATTGGGTGAAACAGCAGATCAACCGGCTCGAGCCGGTGCTCAAGGCTGCAGCTTCCCGGCCCGATGCCAAAGCGCAGGCCGAGCTTGCTGCGACACCCAAGTTGCGAGGCTACTTTGGCGATAGGACATCGGATTACGCGACGCGGTACAAAGGATTGAACGACAAGATCTGTAAGGAGATCGCCGATCGGGTACCAGCGGCATGGCAGGCTGACGTAGGAGATCTATTCCGGATCATTCCAGTGGATGACCCAGCAGGACTGCGGGAGGTCCAGCACGAAGAGGTGATCAGTGGGATCGGCCCCACCCCCGCATCTGGCACGCTCAGCGACGCGTTGAGCGCATCGCGCAGCCCGGCAAGCGATCGGGCGAAGGCACTTCCGTGTAGCGCCCCCGCCACGCCCACGCCAACGAAGCAGGCGCCAAAGAACAAGTGATGGCACAGTAAATGCGCTCTAGTCGACCAGTGCTTGACCCTTCGACGCGCTGCGTTATGCGTTCAGTACCCTTGCCGACATTGCTTCGTACGCCGTCGCGATGTACCCCGATGCACAGTTTACCGCGCAAGATAGTCGGCGCTGCCGCGCGCGATCCAGCTCGATCGCAGCGCATGGACGGTCTGCCGCACCAGATCGCACTCCGCGGAACTCAAGACAGGAATCGCGTCGAGCATCCATGCTCCTTCGAAACTGCCAATTATAAAATAATACGACCTTCCGGTGTGCGCGTGAAGCTGCATGTCGCGCGATCCACGCTGGTGCCGCTTGCCGGAGAGCTCGGACCATGAAGACGCGCATCGCTCGCGACGTTGCCACCGCGCGCCGGTCCGGGCGGCCGATCCGGGCGGCGATGGGCACCGCCGGCTGGGCGCAGGCCGAGGCCAATCGCGCGCGGGTCCGCAGCATCGGACACGACTTCCATGCAAACTCGCAACTCCGCAAAGGACTCGAACCGTGAAGACGCGCATTGCTCACGACGTCGGGACCGCGTGCCGTGCCAAGCGGCCGAACCCCGCGGCGGGCACGGCAGGCTGGGAAAAGGCCCAGTCCGATCGAGCGCGGGTTCGCAGTGCGCTGCGCGCACCGTCAGACTGGAGGGTGCCACAAGCGACGCCGGCGCTCGAGGCCACGGTCGAGCCAGGCGCCGATGCGGCGCCGGGGCCCACGCCCGGCGTCGCAGCGCACGAGCCCGCGGCGGATGCGGTGCTCTCGAGCGCCGAGCTCCATCGCGCCGCGCGCGCCGGCGTGTCCGGTCCTCGCTCGACGCTGCCGTTCATGCAGCGCATCCAGGACAGCTTTGGCCCGGACCACGACCTGTCGGGTGTCACCGCTCACACCGGCGCGTCGGCCGCGGCGGCCAGTGACGCGCTCGGCGCGCGCGCATACACCGCCGGCGAATCGATCGCGTTCGGCGCCCTGCCCGACCTCCGGCTCGCGGCGCACGAGGCGGCGCACGTCATCCAGCAGCGCGCGGGCATTGCGCTCGAAGGTGGCATCGGTCGGCCCGGCGACCGGTACGAGCGACAGGCGCGCGCTGCGGCGGAGCTCGTCGTTCGCGGACGGTCGGCGGCGTGGCTGTTTGCAGGCGTCGGTCCGACTCGCGGTGGCACGAGCAGCGGAGCTGCGCCGCAGGTGCAGTGCGACTCGTTCACGAGTGTTGGCGTGCATGGCGAGATCGTTGTCAACGAACCGG
>DATFVZ010000106.1:0-4994 GCA_035259785.1 Gemmatimonadales bacterium | reverse complement strand
ACCGTGCAGGCGCCACAGTCGCCTTCGGCGCAGCCTTCCTTAGTACCGACCGCATGCTCGTTCACGCGCAGGTACTCGAGCAGGGTCAGCATTGGCGATATGCCGCTGAGCTGCACCTCTTGTCCGCGTCGCAGGAATCTGATTGAGCTTCGCATGCATCACCTCATGTTGCCCGGGGCGTGGCCCGCGGGGCTCGCCAATGTCACATCACCACGAGTAGGACGGGGATGATCACGTTGTCCTGCAACCCTGCGATGCCGTATTTGTTGTGCCAGAACGAGTAATCCACGCCGACATACACCCGGCCGGGCTTATGCCACAGGCCGGAGAGATCCAACGCCAGTCGCGGTTGCGTCAACACCTGAGCTTCGCAATTCGCGTGGCTGCCGATGAAATCCACAAAGCCGTCGATTTTCAGCTTGGCGTCGCCGACGTTGAACGGCAAGGACCAGGACGGTGTGATCTGATAGGTGGTCGAATGGCAATCGGTTGGCTGCCCCTCGAAGCGACCACGATCGATGTACGCGTAGGCGCCGAGCGAGAAGAAGGCGAACGCAGGCACCTTCAGATCAAACTTGACCCCCGGGAGCACCACGAACGGACTGGTTCCCGTGCTGCGAACGCCGGTATTGAGTCCGAGTGCGACACTGACGTCGCGCACGACACCGGTCGAGCGTGGCTTCCCCGAAAACTTCCGAATGCTGAGGGCCGGATACCACTCACCGTAGACTTCTTTCGCGTTTGCGTCGGCATCGCTCCAGGAGCGGACCGCGTCAACGAATAGGTAGCTGCTCCACCAGCGGCCCGCCGAGGTGGTCTCGAACGTGAGAGTGTTCTTGGGGACGTCCTCGGCAATCCCGGGCTGTTGGTAGTTCCATCCGTACTTCGCCTGCAGGTCCGATGAGCTGAAGCCCTGCGCCAGGAGTGGCGAGGATGAAAGGAACATGCTCGCGATGAGCAGGTGACGATTCACCATATCAAAAACACTATGGGACTCAGGTGAAACGGCCATACGGCCAACGGGAAGGGAGCTGGAGCTGCTCGCCCGCCGGATCTACGGTCGTGAGAGCTGCATCCAGTAACTCACTCGGCCATCCGTCCCGGTCGCGCTCGGCGGACGCACCGTTGCCACGCCGCCCCAACCGCCACGGTATGGCCTGAGATACAGTCGCATTTCGCGCGTGATTCCCGGCGGAGCGGCTGCTTCGAGGTCGCCGGGGATGCGAATGGAGAGCTGCCGGCCGAGTCGCGCGGTGCCGGAGTCGCTGCGCGTCCCGATCGTCGCGCGCACGCTGCCAGTCGAGTCGATCACGAACGCGACCGGCACCGTTCCACCCGCGGCATACACCGCACCCGTCCATCGACCGGTCGCAGTCGAGTCGAGCATCCGCGGCGCGGCGGTCGACTGCGGCGATGCGGGTCCAGCGGCGCGAGCCTGGGCCGCGAGCCCCTCTTCGTACTTCGGGAGCACCGCGGCGAGAACAGCGTCCACGGCCTGAGCGGCGAAGCCCACGCCGCCGTTGGCAAGCACTACGACCGCGACTCGTTCCGACGGAATCATCCGCAGCCACGTCTGCGCGCGGTCGTTGCCGCCCTGCGCGAGCGCCGAGCGGTACCCGAACAGATCCTCGTCGATCCACCAGCCCAATCCATACAGCGATCCGGCCCCGTCCGTTGGCACCGTTGCGTTCTGCATACTGTCGATCGCCGCGTCCGTGAGCACTGCGCGCTGGTCGCGGCGATGCGCCTTTAAATGAAAGGCGGCAAACAGGGCGAGGTCGTGCGCGCTGGAGTAGCCGCGCGCAGTCCGGTACTCGATCGGAGCGCCGACCGGGTCCCGCACCAGGCCCGACACAAAGGCGCGCGGCACGACGGCGAGTCGCGATTCCGCAGAGTCCAGCCCAAAGGACGAATGCAGCATGCCGAGCGGACGGAAGACTTCGTCCCGCAAGAGGTCACGGGCCGGTCGACCCGCCGCTGCCGCGAGCACTTCAGTGGCAATGAAGTAGCCGAGGTTCGAGTAGTCGAACTCGGCGCCGGGCGGCCGCGCGATAACGCCGTAGTTGCGGATGGTCTCCTCGGCCGTCGGGAAATGACATGCCGACTCCGGGAGACCGGTGTCGCAACCTAGGTCGAATGTGCTGATGCCAGCGGTATGCATGAGAAGGCGTCGCAAAGTGACGCCACGGACGTCCCATACCGGGCTGGATACGCCGGTTGAGCGCAGGTATTCGTTGACCGGCTTGTCGAGATCGACGCGGTGCTGCTGCGCGAGAACTGCCGCGAGCGTCGCTTCGAGCGTCTTGTTTAGAGAGGCAAGCTGGAATGCTGAGTTCGGAGTCGCTCGGAGGCCATTGGCGCTGTCTGCCCAGCCGAACGCTTCCTCCCAGATGATCGCGCCATCACGCACCACAGCGACGGCCGCGGCCGTCGCCCGGTCATTCGCCAGGCCTTCGCGGATAATGCGCCGGACTTCCGCAAAGTCCGGAGTGCGGGGGGAACCTTGCGCGGCAAGACGTAGCGCGAGGGTCAGCGACAAGCCGACGGCGAGCAACGAGCGCATGCGAGTCTTTCGGTCGACGCTGGATGATTTGATAGCCGGTAAAGCGCGATGGTTGCAGCGGGCCTACGGTTGCCAGAAGCGCCGAGGCCGGTAGGTTGAAGCAACTTCAGCCAGCTATATGCAATACCTCATCATCGAGAACTTCCGCGGTCGCGACCCCGTCCCGGTCTATCGCCGTTTCCGTGAGCGTGGGCGGCTCGCCCCTCCAGGCCTGGAGTATGTCGGCAGCTGGATCACCGAAGATCTTGCGCGCTGCTACCAGGTCATGGCATGCAACGAGCGGCACCTCTTGGATGAATGGATGGAACAGTGGCGCGATCTCGCAGACTTCGAAGTGATTCCGGTGCTGTCATCGGCTGACGTGCTGGTCAGGCTGGCCGATCGTCTATGAGCGGCTACTAGCCGCTGCAAACCGCCGCACAATCGCTCCCGCTGGCTCCACGCTGTGAATTCCTGCGACGCTCTTTCCGGCTTGCCAGTAGTCTTTCGACGTCGTCTCACGCGCGCCGCCCGCGAGTGACGCGCGCTTGAGCTGCCAGGCCGAGCGGAGTGCGTAGAACGTGCGCATCCAATGCTTGGTCTTGCGGCCGCGCAAGAGCCAGCGCGCGATGGGTCCCGCTTTCGTGCCGATGCGCTCGACGTAGGGCGTGCGGATCACGGCTAGCGGAACACCGGTCACGCGCTCGGTCAGGACGATGTCGTCCGCGCTCGCAGCGACGATGGCCTGTTTGTAGTCGGAATGGGCGCCGCATTCGTCGGTCGCGATGAAGCGCGTACCAAGCTGCGCGCCCGCGTAGCCAATCCGTAACATCGCGACGAAATCGCGCTCGTCGCCGATGCCACCGGCGCACACGATCGGAACGCCGAGGTCTTGGAGTTGCTCGTAGAGCCGCTCGGCGCTGTACGGTCCCGCGTGCCCGCCCGCGCGATTGTTTACGGCAATGAGGCCGTGCACCCCACCGGCCAATCCCTTCTCGGCCCATTTGCGCTCGGTCACGTCGTGATAGACGATGCCGCCCTCCGGAGCGACGCGGTCCACCACCCAGCGCGGATTCCCAAGCGACGTCACGAAGAAGCGGACCCCTTCTTCGACTGCGACATCGACATACGCCCTCATCCGCTCGAGGTAGAGCTTCGAGCTGCGCTCGATCAGCACGTTCATCCCGATCGGCTTGTCGGTCGCTCGACGAATCAGCTGCAGCCCCGTCCGCAAGTCTTGGCCGTAGACGTACACCATCGAAAGCGGCTGAACCACGCCGATGCCGCCTGCTGCCGAGACAGCGGCAACGAGCTCGGGATTGGTGCATGGATACATCGCGCCGCAGATGAGTGGGACCTCGATCCCGAGCTGTTCTGTCAGCGCGGTTTTGAGCAACGTCACCGAACGGACGTGCGGCGTGCGGCGTGCGGCGTGGTGGTTGGAACGGGCCGCAGCCGCCAGCGCGCAGTAGCGCGGGCAACGACGTCGCCTTGCGCGTCTGTGATGGCGACCGCGGCTTCGTACTCCTGCTCCGCCGTGACGTCGAGTCGCTCGGCGCGACATTCTGCAGTAAGCAGCCCACGGGCTTTCTTCAAATAGGTGATCGAGAAGCCGGTGACGATCCCCTGGACGGTGGCCGGGAGTCCGGCGAGCACGGCGAGTCCGCTCGCCATTTCAGCGAGATTGGCGAGGGCCATCGCGTGGATCGAGCCGAGGTGATTGCGCACGCGGCGCCGGTCGCGCAGGGTCACGCGGCACCAGCCTGGTTCCAGCTCTTCGACCCGCGCGCCGATCGAGCCGGAGTACGGGGTCATGCGGCCGAGGAAAAACGTGAAGAGCGCCTTGCCGCCGGGGAACGGAGCCAGACGGCGCCACAGGTTGCGCAGGCGCTCGCCCGGAGCGGACAGAGAAGGGGAGGGCACGCTCGAATGTAACGCGGATGTGCCCTGACGTTGCGGCTGTACCCGTGGGGCGATTTGGAAGTAGAATTGCGGTGAGACCACAATGCACAAAGAATCTTCGGACATGTTCACCATCCGGCCGATCGGACGCGTCCGCTCACCCCTGATTGATCGTAACCTGGCTCCGAAACAGGGCGACGAGGGCGCGCCCGAAGCATGGCTCGAGTTCACGTCCGACGTGGAGCCGGGATTGCGAGACCTGCGAGTGGGTGACGAGGTGCTCGTCCTGACCTGGCTCGATCAGGCTGACCGGGGGACACTGAGGGTCCACCCACGTGACGATCCTTCCGTTCCGCTGCGCGGGGTGTTCAGTACCAGATCCGCGGACCGCCCCAACCCGGTGGGCGTGCATCGCGTGACGATCGTCGAAGTTGCCGCGCCGACGCGCGTGCGGGTACGCGCACTGGAAGCGATCGACGGTACGCCGATCGTCGACCTGAAGCCGACGCTCGATCGCCGGGCGGAACGATGAGACGAAAGGATCGGTGCC
>DATFVZ010000105.1:0-13433 GCA_035259785.1 Gemmatimonadales bacterium | reverse complement strand
GAGCTCATCGCCAAGTTCGGAGACCAATACCGCACTTACATGCTCCGGACCGGCCGTTTCCTGCCCCGGTTGGCGGCTGCCGTCATCGTGGGCCTTTGCGTCACAACACAAGCCGGGGGGCAGCAGCTTACGCCGACGGAGCGCGCGCGGATCGACAGTGCAGCAGTGGCGATCGTGACTGCCACCGGCGCGCCGAGCGCTTCGGTGGCGGTCGTGCGCGGCGCCCAGATTGTGTATGAACAGGCCTACGGCAACGGACGCATTGGTCCCAACACCGCGGCGCGTCCCGCGATGCGTTACGCCATCGGGTCGGTGAGCAAGCAGTTCACCGCGACGGCGATTCTCTTGCTTGCGGAGGAAGGGAAGCTCTCACTCGACGATCGCGTGGCGAAGTGGTTCCCGAACCTCACGCGGGCGACCGACGTGACTGTGCGGCAATTGCTCGCTATGACATCGGGCTACCAGGACTATTGGCCGCAGGACTATGTCTTTACCGACATGCAGCGGCCGGCAACGGCACAGCAGATCATGGAACGCTGGGGGGGGGCAGGCAAAGCACTCGATTTCGATCCTGGCACCAAGTGGCAATACAGCAACACGAATTATGTGATCGCCGGTGCGATCGTGGAGCGCGTGTCGGGGATGCCGTTCATGGACTTCCTGCGGCAGCGCATCTTCACACCGCTCGCGATGACGTCGGTTGCCGACTTCAATGCGGGTCCGCTGAGTGACAGCGACGCGGGTGCGTACCTGAGAAATGCATTGGGACCGCTGCGGCCCGCGCCGAAAGAGGGGAAGGGTTGGCTCTTCGGAGCCGGCCAGTTGGCGATGACAGCGCACGACCTTGCGCTGTGGAACATCGCCGTCATCAAGCGATCGATTCTGAAGCCGGCGTCCTACCAAGCGCAACAAGCAGAATTTCTGCTCCGGGACGGCACTGCGACGGGTTACGGCCTGGGTGTCGGCGTCGGCACGGGTGGGGGCCGGCGCCGGATTGCGCACGGCGGCGCGGTTTCGGGCTACACCACGAGTAACCGCATCTATCCCGACGACAGCGTCGCGATTGTCGTATTCACGAACATCTATCCGGGCGCGGCGGGCGCATCAGGACAAATTGCGGAGCGGATCGCGAGCGTCATATTCGCACGTGCCGACACAGGAGACGCGCGGGCGACAGAAGCCGCGCGCCGGATCTACGAGGGCCTGACGAAAGGAACGATCGATCGCGCGCTGCTGACGCCCTCAGCCAGCGCCTACTTCACCGCGGAGGTGTTGTCGGATTACGCGGCGAGTCTCTCCCCTCTGGGATCGCCCAGCGAGTTTACCCTGACTGACACGTCGCTCCGCGGTGGCATGACAATTCGTTCATACCGGATTCGCGCCGGTGGCGTGGTGATGGACCTGACCACGATGACGCTGCCCGACGGACGCATCGATCAATACATCATTTCCCGCGCGGGCTAAATGATCGACCGGCCACTCGTCCCTGTCGCCATCCTGAGTCTGGGACTCGTCATCGCGGGTGCATTGGTCGGGGGCGGGTTCGCGCGGGGCCGCGGACGCGACCGCTTTGTCACGGTGAAGGGGGTCTCGGAGCGGCCGGCGCGCGCCGACCTCGCGCTGTGGCCGCTCCGAATTCTGGTGTCGGGCAACGACCTGCCGGCGGCCTATACTCGCCTGAACGGACAGGTCAGGCAGGTCCGCGCGTTCCTCGGTCGCAATGGCATCGACACGGCGCAAGTCGAAGTCCAGCAGTTCTCGGTGTCCGACGCAACCGCCAATCAATTCCGCGCGGCCGAGATGGGCAGTCGCTACGTGATACGACAGACGCTCATGGTGCGCTCCACCGACCCAGCCAAGGTCGCTGCCGCCAATCAGCGCGTGGGCGAGCTTGTACAAGCCGGTGTGGTGCTGTCATCCGGTGAGGAGTATGGGGCGGGCGGTCCCACGTTCGTGTTCACAGGTCTCAACGCCATCAAGCCGGCGATGATCGCCGAGGCGACGTCGCGCGCGCGCGAAGCCGCAACGCAGTTCGCGAATGATTCGCGCAGCAGGCTCGGCAGCATCCGCCAGGCCGATCAGGGGGTGTTCGTCATTCTCCCGCGCGATCCGGCGCCCGGCATACAGGAAGACAGCCAAATCGAGAAGACCGTTCGCGTGGTCACCACCGTGCAGTACTTCCTGCGTGACTGAACGAATCCACCGAGCTCGTAATAGAAGGCTAGATTAGGGCGTGTCCGCTTTGCTCGTTCTCTCAAGCGCGCGCGTGGCCCAGGAAGCCCGGCATGCCGGGGCCGTGGCGGTCGCCGAGGCCGAATGGCGTCGGGGCTGGCGGTGGCGACTGTTCTGGCTCGCGATGAAAGGTGGTACGACCTATGTCGCGGGCGGTGTGTTGGCCTTTGCCAGTCTTGCACTAACCGGCGACGCCGCGCAGATCGCGCTCTGGGGCGGATTGCTGCTGAGCAACGCAGGTCCCCTCGTGTTCGGCTATGCGTTCTGGATGCGCGAGCAAGGCAACTGGGAGGGCTGACCACTGGATCTGGCACCTCTCATACCCGTTGTCGCCATTGTGGCGTGGGCGGCCATCAGGATTGCGAAGATCACCGCGTCTCGGCAGGCATCACCACCCACCGAGGTCACCGGCCGGGTCGAGGAGCTCGAGCGCGTCGTGCAGACGCTCCAACACGAGCTTGCGGAGACGCAAGAGCGACTGGATTTCACCGAGCGCTTGCTTGCCAAGGGCAGAGAAGAACGTCGGTCGTGAATCGAGCACAGTGGTCGCTGATTGTCGGTATTCTCCTGCTGTTTCCCAAGCCGAGCCTTGCACAGCGGCTCTCGCAGGAGTCGCTCACCTTTCAGGCAATGGTATATGACCTGGGCCGCGACCCACTTCCGCTTGACTGGCAGGTCGCGCAGGGCGAGACGCATGGCCATGCGCTCACCGGATTGCTCATTGGAACTGCCGTAGGGATCGCGGCCGCTTACATCCTGTTCGCCCCCGGCAGCAACGCGTGCTCGGGGTCGGGCGATTACGAGAAGAACTGCCGGTACTATCGCGCCGGTATCGTGGTGGGCTCGGCCGGCCTCGGCGCCTTGATCGGCTCACTCATTCGGACGGAGAAGTCCTAGTGCCGTGGTTCGTGCATGTCGCGCCGTTCATTCCGATTCTCGCGATGATCCCGCCATCGGTCGCAGCTGTTTGGATCGCTCGTCTCTGGTTGAATTCCCGCGGCAGCAGCGCGGATCTGGCTGCGCTGCGCGAGGAAATCGTCGAGATGCGCCAGGTCCAGACGGACATGCAAGAGCGCATCGACTTCACCGAGCGCATGCTCAGTCAAGTTCGCGAAGCGCAGCGTGACCTCCCGCGCGGCTCGTAGCTGATCATGCCGACGCGAACCTCGAAGACCCTTGCGAGTCTCTACAGCACTGAGACGGGCAGGACCTACCACCTCGAGCAGCTCATCGGGAAGGGTGGGTTCGGAGAGGTCTTTCTGGCCACACCCACGCCACTCGGGTCGGTTCCGCCGCGCGTGTGTGTCAAAATCAGTTATCGGCTTGGCAACTGGCTCCGCGAAGCGTACTTCGCTGAGCTGCTTTCGAAGCAACGCCGGGCCCTCACCATCTTCGACCGGTTCGTGCAAATCGAAGCGACGGTCACGCGCTACTGTCTGGTGATGGAATACGCGGAGCACGGTGACCTTGGCACGTGGCTGGCGAAAAAGGGCGGCCAGTCGGAGAAATTCGTACGGCAGGAGATCGCCGCGATGTTGGAGACGCTCGCCGTGCTGCACCGCGGCCAGGCCATGCATCGCGATCTGACACCGTTCAACGTGTTTGTATGCGAGAACGAGTGTCTCAAGTTGGGCGATTTTGGCATTGCTACCCACCAGGCCAGCCGCCGCGGCGTCACCGCTGATGCCTTCAATCCACTCGGCGCGCCGACGGAGATCGCATGGGGCAAGGTGCGCAAATGGCAGCAGCGCGACGACGTCTACCAGGTGGGCCAGCTGATCGCCATGCTGCTGCGCGGCGATGCGCACAGCCCGTTCCGTACCCGCGACGTGCGCACGCTGGGTTGTAGCGATCATCTGAAAGAGGTCATTCATCGCTGCCTCGGCGCCCGCGGCAAGCGATATCAGTCGGCGGGAGAGATGATCGACGCGCTACAGAATCCGCCGAAGCAGCTTCACAAGGGCGTGGTGAAGACCCTCAAGGGCAGGCGTGTGTCGTTCACCGGCTTCCTGAAGCGGCCGCGGCGCGATGCGATCAAGGCGGCAAGACGTTCGGGCGCCATTTTCCAGCGCAGTCCAGGACCGACAACGGATATTCTCGTGCGCGGCCGGCCCAACGTCCTGCAAATCGCGGGAAAAGACGGGGGCCTGAAACTGATGGAGATCAGACGCCTCGCCGACCGGGGCCATCGTGTGACCGTGATCGGCGAGGCGCAGTTCTGGAAGCTGGTGAAACGGCCTAGCGCTTCCGCGCGATAGCCCGCGCCGGCGCGCCTTCGTGGCCCGCGACCTTCAGCGGCAAGACAATCACATCGTAGTCCCCAGCCTGAACAGCCCGGAGATCGAGCCCTTCCACGATGGGAATGCCTTTGCCCAGCAGGATCTGGTGCGTCCGGGGTGCGGGTGCGCCGAACTGTTCTGCCGAGATGTAGTCGACCCCGACCAAAACCACGCCGGCGTCCGCCAGCAGCTGCGCCGCATCCGGGGCGATAAAGGCAAAGTCGCGATGGAAAGAGGCCGAATCCATCCACCCCCGTACCGAGCTGCGCGTCCGGAAGAAGAGGCGCTTTGCGCCCTTCCAGTCGTGTCGGTTCAGCTCTGCAGCATCGATTGATTGCACACCATCGGCGATTTCGAGGACCCGCGCCGCGCCGATCAACGGATTCAAAGGCACCTGGTCCACGGGTACTCCGGTGGCGATGAAATGCATCGGCGCATCGATGTGTGTGCCGCTGTGAGCGCCCATCGAATAGACCGACAACGTTAGGTTGTCGCCTTTGCGCATGTCCTTGAGAAAGTCAAACTTCATCGGTGCGTCGCCTTCGTACACGGGTGTCTTTTTAGGATCGAGCGTCGCAGTCATGTCGATCCAGCCCTGAGCGGTCAGAGCACCAGTCGCCGAGTCTCGCGGCGCGCATCCCACCAGCAGGCTGAGCAGCAGCGTAAAGCCCAATCCCGCCACGCCGATGATGGTTTCTGCCACGGTCCACGTCTTCAGTGTTTGTGGTACGGTCATGTTGAAGAACTCCTTGATGAGCCAGAACCCGGCGTCATTCACGTGCGAAAGAACGAGCGAGCCGGCGCCCGTCGCGAGCACCAGGAGCTCAGGAGAGGGAGGAGGTCCGGGCATCGCGGCGGCGATCGGCGCGACAATCCCGGCGCTCGTCGTCATCGCGACGGTGGCCGAGCCTGTGGCGATGCGAATCAGCGCGGCCACCGTCCAGGCAAGTAAGAGCGGAGACGCGTGAGATCCTACCGCCAGATCGGCAATCGCCTTTCCGACGCCGCTGTCCAGCAACACCCGGTTGAAGCCGCCACCGGCTCCGATGATGAGCAGAATCGTGGCAGTGGGCGCGAGGCAGTCGTTGGTGAACTTGAGGATCTGATCTCGCGTGAAGTGCTGCTTATATCCGAGTGACCAAAACGAGAAGAGCAGAGCCAGGAGCAGCGCGACGATTGGGCCGCCGATGGCGTCCAGCGCGCGGCGTACGGGACTCGTGGCGTCCAGCAGCACATCGGCTGTACTCGCGAGGAGCATGAGAATCACGGGCAGGAGCACGGTGAACACCGCGATCCCGAAACCGGGAAGCTCGTGGTCCTGCGCGGCCGACTCGCCGGTCATTTGCATGGCCATCGGATTCTCGGCGGGAAGCGGAATGCGGGGCGAGATCCAGGCGGCGAAGATCGGGCCGGCCAGCGCGGCAGTAGGAAGCCCCACGAGTAGGGCGTATGCGATGGTGAGGCCGAGGTCGGCGTGAAAGGCGACGACGGCCAAGGTAGCCGCGGGGTGTGGCGGAACCATGCCGTGCACTACGGAGAGCCCGGCCACGAGCGGAATCCCGATCTTGACGAGCGACAAGCCCGAGCGACGCGCAATCGTGAACACCAGCGGAATCAGCAGCACGAAGCCGACCTGAAAGAAAACGGGGATGCCGACGATGAATGCGACGAACATGATCGCCCAGTGCACGCGGCGCTGGCCAAACAGGTCGATCAGCGTGGTGGCGATGCGGGTCGCGCCTCCGGATTCGGCCATCATCTTGCCGAGCATCGTGCCGAGGGCCACCACGATGGCGATGAACCCCAGCACGGCAGCGACGCCGTCCTGAAATGACTTCACCACGGTGACGAGCGACATCCCCGCCGTGAGCCCCAGAGCGAAGGACACCGTGATGAGTGCGATGAACGGGTGGAGCTTGAAGCGCGCGATCAGGACGATTAGCGCGAGCACGGCGCCGGCCGCGTACAGCAGCAGCCGAGTTGTCGGGGTCATGTCGACCGCGCCACCAACTCGCCGACAATCGCCTCAGGCGTCGCGTCGATATCGTACACCCAGGCGTTTTCGTCGGGAGCCGGCTCCTCGAGCGTGGCGAGTTGGCTCTCGAGCAGCGCCGGCGGCATGTACTGGTGACGGCGTTCCGCTATGCGCTCGGCGAGGAGCGTCTGGTTCCCTTTGAGATACACAAAGCGCACGTCGGCGGCGCCCGCGGTGCGCAGCAGGTCCCGATAGCGACGTTTGAGAGCTGAGCAGGCGACGACCAGACCGTGAGCGGCGCGCTTTGCGTCGCGAAGGCACGCCGCGATTGCGAGGAGCCACGGACGGCGGTCTTCGTCGGTCAAGGGAATGCCGGCCGCCATGCGCTCGACATTTGCCTGGGGGTGGAGGTCATCGCCGTCGACAAAGGGCACGTCGAGTGCGCGCGCAAGCCGCGCTCCGATGGTGCTCTTCCCGGAGGCGGCCACGCCCATAACGACGTAAAGGCCGGTGTGCACAGGTGGGCAATGCTATCCCCCGAATGCAGTTCGGGCTATGGAGCGCAAGCGCGGTTCGCGCCGCGCGCGACAACGCCACAATTTCACAGGCACTCTAGACAGGCGAAGCAGGAGCGCAACGATGCAACTGGCGATGATCGGGTTGGGTCGCATGGGCGGGAACATGGTGCGTCGTCTGGCCCAGGGTGGGCACGAGCTCGTCATTTACGACCAGAGCGCGGACGCAGTCAGCGCACACGGCGCGAAAGGCGTGAGAGCAGCACGAGATATCGCCGATGCTGCACGGCAGCTCGCGCCGCGTCGAGTGGTCTGGCTGATGCTACCCGCCGGTGCAACGACTGAGGGTACGATCGAACAGATCGTGCCACATCTCGCAAAGGGAGACATTCTCATCGATGGCGGCAACTCGAACTTCCGCGACTCGATGCGCCGGGCTGAATTGCTCAAGGCGCGGGGCATCGAGTTCATGGACGTCGGGACGAGTGGCGGGGTCTGGGGACTCACGCTTGGTTACTGCCTGATGGTTGGTGCGTCGGCCGGCACGTTCCAGCATTGCGAGCCAATCTTTCGGACACTGGCGGCGCCCGAGGGCTATGCCCACGTGGGCCCGCCGGGCGCGGGTCACTACGTAAAAATGGTGCACAACGGCATTGAGTACGGCATGCTCCAGGCGTATGGCGAGGGCTACGAGATCTTGCACGCGTCCAAAGATTTCAAGCTTCAGCTCGGCCAGATCGCCAAGCTCTGGAACCACGGGAGCGTGGTGCGCTCCTGGCTGAACGAGCTCGCCGAGCGGGCGTTTGCCGGTGACGAGCGGCTGTCCGGCATCCGCGGGTACGTCGAAGACTTGGGCGAAGGACGTTGGACAGTCGAAGAAGCAATGCGCCTCGACGTGCCGGCTCCGGTCATCACCTTGTCGCTTCTCGCGCGCTTCCGCTCTCGCCAGGAGGAATCGTTTGGCGCGAAGGTCGTCGCGGCCCTGCGTCGGGAATTTGGCGGCCACGCAGTCAAGACGGATGTAACTTAGAGCATGGCCGACGACGCGAAGACACGACTGCGGGCGCTTCTCGAGGCTTACGCGGAGCGCGCCGCCAAGCAAGAACCCGGGAGCAAGACCACCAAGGACAGTGCCGACAGGCGGATGTGTGGTGAGCGACTGCACGCCATCGTCCGTCCAGTGCTGGACGCCTTTCTGGCCGAGATCAAGAACGCGGGGCACGAGGCATCGGTCCGCGAGCACATCGAGCGCGACGACGCGTATCCGAGCGTTGCGCTCTCCTTCACTCCGCGCGCGGGGCTTGCCTCCGCTGTGATCTTCCGCTACGACCCCCGGCACGGGATCGTCGTCCAGCGGGAGGTCAAGGCGGCACCCTGGAAGGGGCGCCCCATCACGGGAACGGGAGACCGGCTCGGCACGATCGGCATCAACGCGGTGTCCGCGGCGTGGGTCGAGACCAAGACGCTCAGTTTCATTGAGGCGGTGCTCAAAGCCAATTGATGTCGATAGTCCAGCAGCGCATGGCGAACCAGCGCATCACCCGCAACGAGCTGCGCGATCCCGCGAGGCTCGTGTCCTGGCTTGGCGCGGTGCAGGCCCAGGAGTTCGGCCCGGCGAAGTGGGGACTGGGCTTGCGCCTCGGCCCCGGGATCACGGACGCGAAGATGCAGCACGCGTTCGATGCGGGCCGCATCCTCCGTACTCACGTCATGCGTCCCACCTGGCACTTCGTCACACCCAAGGACATCCGGTGGATGCTCGAGCTCACGGCACCCAACGTACACCGCCGCATGGCGACGTATGATCGCCAGCTCGGTCTCAATGCCCCGATGTTCAATCGCGCAGGGAAGATCTGCGAGCGTGTGCTGAGCGACGGCAACTTTCTCACTCGACAGGAAGTGGGTGCGCATTTGGCCCGCGCGGGCCTGCCCGGGAAGGGTTGGCACGCCGGCCATATCATGCTGTATCTCGAGCTGGAAGGCGTGGTCTGCTCCGGCCCACGCCGTCTCAAACAGTCGACCTACGCATTGCTGGACGAGCGCGCGCCGAGCGCGCGGCGGCTGCCCCGCGATGACGCGCTCGGCGAGCTCGCGCGCCGGTACTTTCAGAGCCACGGCCCCGCAACCCTGCGCGACTTTGTGTGGTGGTCCGGGCTGCCCACACCCGACGCGAAGCGTGGGCTCGAGATGATCCAGGCGGTCGAGATGAAGGTCGATGGAACGACCTACTGGACGCTGGGCACTCCCGGCCGTCCGCGCCGCTCACTCGTGCATCTGCTGCCCATATACGACGAGTACCTCGTAGCCTACCGTGATCGACATGCCGTGCCGCACGGGAGCGCGATGGTCCGGTCACAGCGGGGTGGGTACGTGCAGTTCCAGCATGCCCTCGTCATCGGCGGACAAGTCACCGGGACGTGGCGTGCCAAGGCGGGCGACGACCGGGTGGACGTGGCGGTGATACCGCGGCGTCGGCTGACTCCCACCGAACGCAAAGCAATGCGACAGACGCTGACGCGCTACGAACGCTTCCTGGGCGTGCCCGTCTCGCTCGCGAGCAGCGGAGGTTGACCTAGATTCCATGCATGGCTGAGCCCGCGCGCTGGTTCATCGCTCCCTACTTCATCGTGGACGACGTCGTCACCACCGCGAACTACTATCGCGACAAACTCGGCTTCCATTACGAGCGTTTCTGGCACGACCCACCCGCGTTTTGCATGGTCAAGCGGAGTGGCATCGTCATCATGCTGTCCAAACTGGACCAGGGGGGCGCGATGCGGCCCAATCACGTCGTGGATCCTGAAGGGGGCGCGTGGGACGCGTACGTCTGGATCGAGAACGCGGACGCGCTCCATGCCGAGTTCAAGTCCAGAGGGGTGAAGATCGTTCGGGACGTGTTTGATCAGCCCTACCGTTGCCGCGATTTCGAGGTCGAGGACTGCAACGGCTATCGCTTGTGCTTTGGGCAGACTCTCTAGATGGCCGAAGCCGCCGCTCACGCTGCCGCGATTGCACAAGCAATCAAGGCGTCAGGTGTCGTCGTCCGAGTCGATCCAGGCGCATTCATGCGCATCCTCAATCGGTCACAGGATCCGCTAATCGTCGTCGCGCGCGGAGGCTTTTTTCAGCGCGGCTGGCGCTATCTCACCGTGTACAAAGGCTTGGCGTTCCACACGAAATGCCCCGATCCCCTGCTTTTGCCAGGGCGAGCGGAAGTCATAGAAGCGCAAACGATCTGGGTACCTTCCTAGGTTCGTAACCTTGCCGACCGGCGTTCGCCGGGTATAATGCTGGCCCGCGCCCGCTTCAGGATTCAGCCAGGGAGTCCTATGGTCGCAGCCCGCTCGTTGTCTCGCGGCGCCCTCGTTGTCCTCCTCGTCACCGCTCCCGCGGTGTGGTACGCCTGCTCAGAGCGGGCGGCTCCGGCCGGGCCGTCGATCACAGCCCCGCTCATCAGCCCGGACTTCTTGCGAGCGCTCGCGATACAGCAGCGACATACCGACGCGCTGCTCGCGATCCCCGGCGTGGTGGGTACCGCGATCGTCCGCGGGCCCGACGGACTCGCGGAAATGGCGCTGCTGGTCGAGCGTGCCGGCATCCCTGGTTTGCCTCGTGAGCTCGACGGCGTCGTCGTCGGCGAGCGGGTTACCGGCCGGCTCATGGCGTTCAGCGACCCGACACAGCGGCAGCGACCGGTCCCGCTCGGCTATTCGGTCGGGCATCCGGCGATCACGGCGGGCACGATCGGCGCGCGCGTGCGCGACGCGCTTGGCCGCGTCTACATCCTGTCCAACAACCACGTCCTGGCGAACTCCAACGGGGCGAGTATCGGCGATCCGACCTATCAGCCGGGACCGTTCGACGGCGGGACGAGCGCTGATCAGATCGCGACGCTGAGCGACTTCCAGCCGATCTCGTTCGCGGTCAATGGCAGCAACACAATAGATGCCGCGATCGCCCAGTCCAGCGTCGATCTGCTCGACAACGCGGTGCCGTCCGATGATGGCTACGGGATGCCGAATTCCACGATCTACGGCGACGCGGACGGCGATGGGGTGTTCGATGATCGCAATGCATTGCTCGGGCTGAACGTGCAGAAATACGGACGGACCACGCGGCTGACACACGGCCAGATCACCGGGGTGAACGCGACGGTTACGGTCTGTTATGCGGTCTCGGGGATCACGTGCACCAAGACCGCGCGGTATGTCGATCAGCTGATCATTTCGCCGGCAGGGTTCAGCAACGGAGGGGATTCTGGCTCCCTCATCGTCACGGACGACGCGAACTTGAATCCGGTTGGGTTGCTGTTCGCGGGCAGTGCGTCAGTGACGATCGCCAACCGGATCGACCTGGTGCTGAACCACTTTGGCGTAACCATCGACGGCTCATCCCCTCCACCGCCCGGTCCACTGACGGACGTAGCGGTCACTGGGATAACTGGGCCGAGCTCGCTCGTGGTTGGTAACACGTCCAACGTCACCGTGACGGTGAAGAACTTCGGCAATCAGGACGTCTCTGGCTTCGAAGTGACCCTCACCGACTCGACCGCCAACGTCGGCGTGGGCACCCAAACCGTCGGCAGCCTGGCCGCAGGCGCCGTAACAACGCTGAGCTTTGCGTGGACACCCGCCACACCTGGCGACCACCTGCTCGTAGCCAGGCATTCGCTCAGCGACGACAAGCCGGCCAAC
Organism: Gemmatimonadales bacterium; assembly: GCA_035259785.1. Taxonomy (GTDB): domain Bacteria; phylum Gemmatimonadota; class Gemmatimonadetes; order Gemmatimonadales; family GWC2-71-9; genus 20CM-2-65-7. The sequence continues at coordinate 1,738 of DATFVZ010000105.1, read as the reverse complement.
GATCAGCGCACCGCCACCGTGCCGGTCGCGCCCCCAATCACGGACATCTCGGTGAGCAACATGAGTGTCTCGGGTCCGGTGACCCTGGGGCATATCGTCACCGTGACGGTCTTCATATCGAACACGGGCAATCAGGGCGTGAGCAGCAGCGTCGACGTCACTGTCCAAGATTCGACCGACGGCGTGATCCTGGGTCCTCAGTCCATCACGGTACCCGCCGTAGGCGCCAACTCCACCGTCACGTTCAGTTGGGATCTGACTGGTGCCTCAGTCGGCGTGCACACATTGGTCGCGACACAGAGCCTGGCCGACGACAATGCCGCCAACAACCGGCGCACGCTGGCGGTCAACGTGAATCCGAAGCCGACGGACATCGCTCTGACGGGGATCACCGCGCCGGCGCGGGTGGGGCAGGGAGACACCGCGCACGTGCTCGTTACTGTGAAGAATGTGGGTGAAGTCGCCGTCGATACCAGCATCAGCGTGGTACTGAAGGACGCCACGAACGGCAATGCGGTGATCGGCACGCAGGTGGTGACCGGGCTCGCGATCGGTGCGTCAGACACCGTCGACTTCCCGTGGAATACCGCCGGTGCGGCCACCAATGGCCACACGCTCATCGCGACGCAGCAGCTTCCTGATGCCAATGCGTCGAACAATGCAATCGCAATCAGCGTGATCGTGAACCCGCCGGCCGATATCGCCGTGACCAGCGTGAATGCGCCGGCCTCCGTGATTCAGGGGAGCACGGCCACTATCGGCGTGACGGTACAGAATGTCGGTGGGCAGAATCTCGCAGCGAGCTTCGATGTTACTCTCACTGATGCGACGACAGGCGTGGCGATCGGCACGCAGACGATCACCGGCGGCTTGGCGGCCGGCGGGAATACCACCCGCACGTTCAACTGGAACACCGCAGGCGCTGCGATGGGCAGTCATACGTTGGTTGCGACACAAAGCCATGAGGATGGAAACAGCGCCAACGACCAGGCGACGACGACGACGACGGTGAGCGCGCCCTCAACCGACGTAGCGGTGACGGCGCTGAGCGCCCCTGCATCCATAGGGAAGGGCAGCTCGGCCACGATCACGGTGACCGTTCAGAATGTCGCCGTGCAGAACGTGGGCTCGAGCTTCAACGTCGTACTGACCGACGCAACCGCGGGCACAACCATCGGTATACAGTCGGTCGCAAGTCTAGCGGTGGGTGCGAGCACTTCACGCGCCTTCACCTGGAACACCGCGAGTGCAGCCGTCGGGAATCACACGCTCATCGCGACGCACACGCTCACCGATGACAATCCCGCGAACAATCAGCGCTCCGCGACCGTCAATGTCACACCGCAACCGGCCGATCTCGCGGTGGTCGCAATCAGTGCCCCCGGCCAGGTCACCGTGGGCGACACGGCGCCGGTCGCGGTGACAGTGCAAAACGTGGGCGGGGCGGACGTGACCGCCAATTTTGACGTCGTCCTCACCGATGGGACGGCCGGCGGCGTCACGGTCGGGACCGAAACTTTTGCGGGCCTTGCGACAGGCGCGAGCGCCACGCGCACGATCAATTGGAACACCACCGGCGCGGCTATCACCGGGCACATTCTGACAGCCACGCAGAAATTCCCGGACCCGAACTCCAGTAACAACGCACGGGCGATCGCGATCACGGTCAATCCGCCGAGTGTACATGTGGGTAACCTCGACGGCTTTGTCACCAACGGCGTGGATACATGGTCTGCGA
>DATFVZ010000104.1:0-18752 GCA_035259785.1 Gemmatimonadales bacterium | reverse complement strand
AACGTGAGCGCTTCGTGCTCCACGATGGTTGGGGAGACGAGCTCGCCGCTGATGTTGAGCAGGTAATCCACGGCCGCGACGACGGAGCCGACATTCCGGCCCAACCGCGTGCCGAGCTGGCGGCGGTGCTCTTCTATGGCCTCGGCACGAGCGGCCGCCTCCGGCTCCGTGAAGTGCGCGTGTGGGAAGACGCGCTGCAGCGTCTGGGACGGTTGGGGGTCGGGGGAGGGCATCGTTACCACCCGATCGCGAAGTTGGAGAGTTGGAGCCTACCCGCGTGCCGGATCATGGAGCCTCCAGCAAGGCATCGAGCTTATCTGTTTCCCCGCGCGCCGAGAGGCGTTGGAAGATCGCGCGGGCTCGCTGGGCGGCCGCCTTTCCTTCTATCACGTCACCGCTCTTGATCAGCAGCAGCGCGAGATCGCGCTCCGCACTGGCGAGCAGCATCGGGCGTCCGTGCTGCGTGGCGCGGTCGATCACGTCGCGCAGCATGGTTGCCGCATCTCGAGTCTCACCGGAGAGCGCGACGGCGCCGGCCAGGATGCGCAGATCTTCCGCTTCGCGTACCGGATCCTTGAGCTCGCGGTGGACGGCCAGCGCGCGCTCGACCTGTTGTTTGGCGAGCTCGCTGTCGCCGCGGGCGACGTGGATTTCCGCCACGCCGGCGGTGACCTGCGCGCCGAGCTGCCGGTCGCCCAACTGCTCCGCATCGCGTACAGCCTGGCTGGCGACTTCGATGGCGCGGGCCAGCTCGCCCTGCTCGCGGAAGACGATACTGAGGTTGTGGCGTGATTCCGCGATCCCGCGCTGGAAGCGCGCCTGCTCGTAGGCGGCGATCGCGCGGGTGTAGGCAATCACGGCTCGCTTGTAGTCGCCCTGCATGGTCGCGATAATGCCGAGGTTGTTGGCACAACGGCCGACCGTCGCCATGTCGTTATCGTCTGTGGCCTCTTCTTGAGCGCGCGAGAAGAAGTAGGTGGCTTCATCAATACCACCACGCTCGAGGGCGATGGCGCCGCACACGTTCAACGCGCGCACCTCCATCATGCGGTCCTTCAGCGCCCGGGCCCGCAGCTGCGCAACCATGGCCCACTGCTGGCCCACCTCGAGGCGGCCGAGGCGGCTGTGCGCGATGCCGCAGAGCAGGGTCAGCATCGCGGACTCTTCGAGCTCGTCCTTGGAGCGCTGCTCAAGGTAGGTGAGCAGCTCGGCGTAACGGCCCGCGTCGGCGTAGCGCTGCGCCACGTGGACCGGGGCGAGCGGACCGCGCAGCTCGGTCGCGAACTCCGCGGTCCATCCCTGACTCGCCAGCTTGCGGATTTCGCCCTCGGCGCCGATGCCGGCAAAGACCGCACGCGCCGCCCGCGCGGCGGTGGCGGCCTCGTCCGGCCGGCCGGAATGCCGCAGCACGAGCGCCAGATCGCGGGTGGCTTCGCCCACGAGCAGCATGCGGCCATGTAGCTCAGCGCGACCGATCACCTCTCGTAACGCGCGCTCGGCGCGGTTCAGCTGATTCTCGAGGACCGACACGAGCGCCATCACGCGCAGATCCTCGGCCGTGCTGACGGGGTCGGGGAGACGGCTGCGGATCTCGCGAATGCGTTCGAGGTCCTGGCGGGCCAGCTCGGGTTCCTTGCGGGCGATCCGGATTTCCGCCCTGCCGCGCAACGCCATCGCGAACAGCGTTTCGTCGCCCGTGCACTCGCCAATCCCGATCGCGTGATCGGCCTCGGTCAGCGCGCGATCGAACGCTTCCCGCTCACGGTAGGCGTTCGCGAGGTTGTGGTGACACTCGGCGACCCCTCCCGGCAGTCCGGCGCGGTGGAAGGCGGCGGACGCGATTTCCCAGGACGCGATCGCTTCGGCAAAGCGACCGTGCAGGTAGCTGATGTTGCCCAGGTTGTTGGACGCCCGGCCGGTTGTGGCATGATCGCCATCCCGGCTGGCGGCCATGAGGGCCTGGGTGCAGAAATCGGCGGCTTCCCCGAGGTCGCCGCTCACGAGCGCGATGGCGCCGCGAGCGCTCAGCGCGTGACGCTCAACTGCATGCTCGCCCTGGTGGCGCGCCTGCGTGCGCGCGAGCTCGAGCCACTCGAGACCCTGGGCGTGCCGCCCGAGCCGGGCCAGTGCGATTCCGTACAACAACGCGAGGGAGGGGGACCCGACGAGCTCGCTGCGCGCGCGGGTGCCGAGGAAGTCGACGACCGCGGCGTGTTGGCCGGCGGCGGCGAGTGCCTGTGCCTTGGAGACGACGGTCTGAGCCTCGAGCGCTTGCTCGGGCGACCGGTCGTTGGGCAGAGGGAGGCTCACGAGACTACCAGCTCACCGCCAGTTCCCGCACGGCGGCAATCGCGTACTGGCAGAAATGCGGCAGTGCGTACTTGAACGACTTGTCGGTAATGTTGTGCGATGCCGACAGGTTCGTCCACGCATCGCCGTCACCCTCCCGATACCAGAGGCCAAGGAGCTGCTGTTCGATTCGGGCATCGGTGCTGTCGACGACGGCGTCGCCATTCATGTCCCCGCCGGCCCCGCCATACCAGATCTTGAGCTCGGTTTGATTGCCGAATTGCAAACCCGAGGGCTCAAATCTGACGCCGATCATTGTCGTATCGACCGTGACCGTAATGAGGACGGAATCGCCCTTGGCGAGCGCCCCCACGCCGGGAGCGAACTTGGGATCGGACGTCGTTAGGCGGAGGAAAGGATGGGTCGAATCGCTGATGCTGCTTTGGTAGTTGATTTCAATGGAGCGGGTTTCGCCGCGGACTGCCCAGAACGTTGCTTGATACCGATCGAGACTGATGGGAGGCGATTTCTTATTCCGGCCGTTACCGCGTTGGTGTTGGGAGGACGTCGCGGAGAACAGTGGGGCGACCGTGCCGGCCCACTGCAGGAACAGCGGCGTCTCGGACGCGCGCACCGTGTTCAGTGCAGTGGGTTGGTCCGTGCAGCGCACCACCAGGAGCGCCAGCGGGAGTACGAGAAGGGATCGACGAACAGACATGGTAGGGGCTCTCCGCGGCTCCGGGTCCTGGGTGCTCTTGACGACGTCGGTCCTACGCGGCAGTTTTTGGACGGAATCCGCCCTATAACTGCTGCAAGACGTCACCGAAAGTAGGGATATCTTGGCACCTGTCAAGACCGAAACTGGACCGAAAAGGGTACCGATTTCTGATCGTCTTGCCATCCTCCTCGACATCTTCAGCCCGTGGGAAGAGATCTCGCTGAGTTACCGGCAGTTTGCTGCGGCGCTGGGGGGCACTGTAACCGAAGCAGCGATAAAGAAGTGGCCGCACCGGAAGAAATTCCCGGCCGACGTAGCGCGGCTCATCGTGGCGAAGGCAAAGGAGCTGGGCATCGCCGATGTGACGCTGGAATGGGTACTTTGGGGCGAAGGCTCCGGTCCCCAAAAAGGGACCAAAAAGGTTCCATTACGCGCCTCGGGACCTCCGGAAGACGCCCAGACACAGTACCGACAGATTGCCGCCAGCATCGCCCAAGCGCTCGGAGCCGACCTCAGCCACAACGACTTCGGGCAGTGGTCGTCGGTAGAAGTGCAGCGCACGCTCGTCTGGTCGCTGAAGGATTTAGCCCGGCGTCTGTGGGTCCTGCGGTTTCCGATGACCGAAACGTTCAAGCTGACCGACGATTGGGGCACCCGGATTGGCCTGCCGAGTCGTTCCCTTGCCTCTGCCCCTGGGCCTGATGATTTTTCCGCCGCGCCCGTGCGGGCCGATAGCTCAACTGGCAGAGCAACTGACTCTTAATCAGTAGGTTCTCGGTTCGATTCCGAGTCGGCCCATACTCGCTTTAGCGCTGCGCGAGACTGATCCCCAACTGCAGGAAGCTGACCGTGCCGCTGCTCGCGGCTTGGCCCCCGTTGAACGCCACCTTGCCGCCGGCTCCGATTGAATAATCGAAGAAGGGACCCAGGACCCAATTCCGATCGAGTGGCCATTCGAGACCGACGCCGAGCTGCGGACCGACGCCTGACGATGTGACAACGTCCGTGCCATCGCTGGCGCGGTGCATGTTGAGTGCGACGCCTCCTCGTAGAGAGAGCCGCGGATAACCACGCAGGCTTGGGTACCAATACGCCGCGGTGCCAATCGACATCAACGTCTGCGTGACGCCCGCATCGCGCTTACGCCAGGCAGCCAGCTCGCCGGCGACGCGCAGCGTCCTGCTCGTGCGCCCTCCGAGCGCGACGTGTGCCGACAAGCCCGTCGTGCGCGCGCCGGCGCAGATCCCGCACGTGATCCGCGCCCATCCTGGCGCGACGCCCACGGCGTACCAAAAGCCGCTTGCTCTCGAGCTCGAGGCCGAGCTGCGCTGCGCGACCACGGTGCTCGCGGCCGCCAGCAGACCGGCCACTAGGAAGACGATGTGCCTGACCATGACGCCACTATAACTCACTGCCGGTGCCCCATTTGGGCGTGACAGAGGTCACGCTCGATCGTTGATCAATGATCAATGACCACTGATCGATGATTCATTAATGATTGTGGGCATGAAACGCGTGCTTGTTCTGCCGCTGATCATCCTGCTTGCCTGCCAGGACGGTCCGTCCGCGCCCGACTACGGTCCCGCCACAAGCAATGCCGTGTCTTTCGGTATCTGGACGCCGGGCCCGAACGACGACTGCACCGCCGCCCAGCATGATGCCTATTCGGTGGTCGGCCCCGATCACAAGCGCTATCCCACGTGGCATCCGCCAATCGATCCTGTGACCGGCTGCTCTTTCGGTCACGACCATGGCCGCGATCCACGCGGCTCGGCGTTATATCGCGAAGTCGGCGATATCCCGTTCGGCTACGCCAACGAGCAGCAAGCGATCTACGATCCCACGATGATCCGGAATGAAGACCACTTTGGCCACAAGGTAGAGTGGCAGAACGACATGCCAATGCACTTCGGCAGTCAGGCCGCGGATGCGCTGTTCGACGTGCGCTGCGACGTGCTGACCAAGCTGCATCAGGGCACACATTCAAAAGACGCGTTCACGAACAACCTGCACGAGCTGGTCTATCACATTCGTTGCACCGACGGCACCGAGCTGCATATCACCATCCTCACCGCGATCGGGACGCCCGGACAGTTTGAGCGCAGCTGCGACCGCGCCGTCGTGGTCGTCGGTCCCGCAACGCCGCCCAATTCGCCCGACGGTGGCGGCGTGCGGATCATTCCGGATCGGTTCTGCGTGGATCGGGACATTCTGGTTCCGGCGGGGCAGGTCTCCGATTTCGGAGCGCTCCACGAGAGCTGGGAAACCTCGAACTCAATCCGGCGTGAAGACGGCCACACACTGGCCCACTTCAATCCGTACTTCCAGGTGTCGCGGCCCAGCCGCTTCTACGATCCGGCACTCCCGAACACGGTCGGCCGTCCTATCGACGTCTGCTACGAAGTCACGCCCACGGGTGAGCAGGCGCAGGGCACTGGCTCGTGCTACGTGTCAACGGCGAATCGCACCATCACGGGCCTGACATTCGACGATCCTCGCTCCGTGTTTGACGGCGTCCGTCGCACCGTCGATATCAACTCGAACTTCATCAGTAACGACCGCGGCCCCGAGGTCTGGTACACCACCCCCCTCGGTCGCGGCGGTCGGACGACGCCGTTCCCCGGGTCAATTCGTCAGTTCATCGCGCGGATCAATAACGACCGTGGTGGGCTGGACTTGGCAGGACCGGGGATTGGTGGGGATCGGGACTACGGCGGGCCACGGGTTCATGCTCCAAACTAGACCCTTGAGACGCAACAGACGCAGCAGACGCAGCAGGTCTACTTTTTTCGGGATACCGTCCCGATCGCGTTGATCAGATCACCCAGCTCATAGGGCTTCATCACCGAGGGCTGCCCGCAGTTCTCCAGAAACGACCGCGTTTCCCCGCGCGCCTGGTCGCCCGTGACGAATACGAACCTCCTGGCGACCATGGGACGGCTGTTGACCAGCTGCTCGTACATCGCGCGCCCGCCGAGGCGGGGCATCTGCAGGTCTGAGACGATCGCGTCGAAGGTGCCGTCGCGCTCGCCGATCCGCTCCATGGCCTCGAGGCCGTTCTCGACGGCAACGACCTGATGGCCTTCGCGCTCAAGCAACAGGACCATCGCCTGACGGTTCACGGCGTCATCGTCGACGACGAGGATGCGCATCTGCGGCAGAGTCTCTGTGGGTGTCGCGAGCGGTGCGTGCGCGCCCAACACGCTCCGGGGCAGCGTGGCAACGACTTCCGCTCCGGTGCCGCCCCCTCGCGGCCGCAGCCGCAGACTGCCGCCCGCAGACTGCGCGAGCGCCCGGGCGAGCGCAAATTCCACTTCGCCGCCGCCACCCGATTGCGTGAAGCGGAACGGCGAGACGAGGCGCTGTTCGGCTTCCACCGAGAGCGGCGTCCCGGAATCCCACAGCGAAACGACGACGGACGGGCCTGTCGCCACGGCCTCGAGGCGTAGCTCGCGCGGCGGCTGCGACGCCCGCAGGCGGCGCAACGAGAAGTCGAGCAGCTTCGTCAGCATTTCCGTGAGCTGCGCCATCGGACAGGCAACGAGCGGGAGATCGGCTGGGATTAATCGTATGATCTTGACGCCCAGCTCGCGCAACGGCGACTCGCGCTCGGCCAGGACGCCGTTGATCACCATGGCGGCGTCGCAGGGCTCGGCCGCGCCGGCGGGATGCGCCGCGAGCTCAAGAAAATGGCTGGTGATTTCGGCGGCACGCCGCACTTCCCCGTGGAGCAGGACCAGCGCGCGCGCGCGCTCGGGGTCGAGCGGGCTGCCGTGCAGCAAATCGGCGAGTGCGCCGATCGCCGCCAGCCGATTGTTCAACGCGTTGAGCACGTTCGCGGAGCCTTCGTCGAGGACGATATGGCGAACAGTTGACGCGCTGGGGGGTTTGGAGCTTGGTGGAGGTTGTGACGGAGGCGCGGGGCGGGGTGCGGGGGCGGCTGGGCGGCGACCTCCCAGCATGTACCCGATCAGTGCGCCCACGGCTGCACCAAACGCGAAGGCGACCCAGAGCTCCATGGCCCCAATACTACAGGACCCTGCCCCCCCCTGCTGGCGATCTAGATCACCGGTAGTGAGCGGGTCGCTACGGTGAGAACAAGGGTCGCAAGCCTGTACTTCATCAGTCTACGTCCCTATTTTTCGTCGCTCGCCCTGGTGGTGGAACTGGTAGACACGCTGTCTTGAGGGGGCAGTGCCGCGAGGCGTCTCGGTTCGAATCCGAGCCAGGGCATCCGCAGGTCTCAGTCGTCTGGGGCTATACCACCATTCCTCGGCACTTTTCTTATTACCGCCGCCTGCTTGACCCCTAAGCGGACTCAGCCGAATCGTTTCGCTGAGCGCTCGCGCGCCTTGCGAGCTTCCTCTTCGCGGTTCCTGGGTGGGGCTTTGGTCGTGAGCGAATCAATCAGCCGACGCGCTACGGCTGTAACGTCATCCACGGCCGCCTTGAAAGCCTGCTCGTTGACATGCGATGGATGAGTCGAGCCACTCAGCTTGCGGACAAACTGTAACGCCGACGCACGAATCTCGTCGTCGGTTGCGGGCGGCTCGAAATTGGCCAGCGTCTTGATGTTCCTGCACATGTTCGGTCCTCGAAGAGTCTCGAGGACCGAATATACCCGCCTAGAGCGACTTCAGAAATTCCACCAAATCCCGCTGCTGGTCGGCAGTAAGTCCCAGGTTTCGCACGCGGTTGTAGTGGCTGACCACGTCTGAGAGCGTCGCCGCGCTGCCGTCGTGGAAGTACGGCGCATGCTGCGCCAGCCCACGGAGCGGCGTGGTGCGATACGCCTTCTGCGCGGTCCGAGCCGCGTATCCGCCGTCGACACCGGTCTCCTCGGGCTTGTGCAAAGTGCCCTTGTTGTTGTCGGTCCCGGTCGCCGCGACATGGCACGATGCGCAGCTGCGATTGAACACGCCGCGTCCGCGATCGGCCGCGGCGCGATCAAAGCTCCCGGCTGCCGGCGCGGGTGCGCGGAGCTTGTGCTGGTACTCACGCAGCGCGGCCAGCTTCGGTGTTACCAGATCGGGCGACTGCTTGACCGAGATATTCAAGCGGGGATCCTCGAAATTGCCCTGGCCATGCATCTGTGTCACGGCGACGTACGCATTCCAATACGAGATCGGCCCTTCGGCGGTGTACGTTTCGTTCTGGACTTGCGCGAGGCCGTACGCGGGTGGCAGTACCAGCGGAGTGCTCTTCCCGTCGATATTGAATCGCGGATCGTACTTTCCCGGGCCCCAGGAGTTGTAGACCGCCTTCTGCGCGGCGCTGACGGCGGGCGACAGGGCCACGATCGCCCCGACATTGAGATCGCGGTTCGGCCAGCCATCCCGTCGCTTGCCGATACCCGGTGAAAATGAGCTGTCTACGGTGGAATGACACAGCGCACAGGTGATACCCAAACGAACCAGCGTATCGCGACCATTCACCGTTCTGACGGTGCCGCGCAGTCCGACGACTGCGTTGAGCTTGAGCAACGTGACCGTCGTGGCGGGGCTATTCAGATCGACCTGGCCGGCCTTGATGGCCTGTGCGACGCTCGGAGGGATCGCTTCCGCGTCCACCTTGAGACCAACCTTCAACGCGGTGGCGGGACTCACCGAGCTCTGGACGACTTCATTCATCCGCGCGGTGTCGGTCCAGAACTTCTCGTTGCCGAATGTTTCGTTCCTGAAGATCTCCTGACCTGTCGCCGCGGGTTGCTGGACGGCGAGTGGAACCGTGGGGCCCTGAACAGCGAGAAACGCAGTGACGACGAGTCCGACGACGGCTAAGAATCGCATGGTTCTCTCCTTGGGAAAAAGCGTCTTGCAGTGTCACTACGGACGCTTGTACTGGGGCAGTGCCCGGTTGGGTTAACCCCTTCGGGGGAGAGGGATGATGCACGTAAGTAGTTGAGGACTGAATGCTTTCCCTAAATGTCGATTCCCAACAGCGTCATTCGTCGCTTGGATGAAAGCAGCACCGGCCCTAAACCTCAAAGAACAGAAAGCGAGACGGCAATGCGGTTCATCGTGATGGTGAAAGCCACGCCAGAAACCGAAAAGGGCGTGCTCCCCACGGAGCAGGAGCTCGCGGAGATGGGCAAGTTCAACGACGAGTTGGTCAAGGCGGGCGTGATGCTGGCCGGCGAGGGGTTGCACGCCTCCTCCAAAGGTTCTCGCATCAGCTACTCGGGGGGCAAGCGCACCGTCCGAGACGGACCGTTCACCGAGGCTAAGGAGCTCGTGGCCGGTTTCTGGATCTGGCAAGTAAAGAACAAGGCCGAGGCTCTCGAGTGGGCGAAGCGGATCCCGTTCCAGGAGGGCGAAGTCGAGATTCGGCAGGTGTTCGAGGAAGAAGACTTTGGGAAAGAGTTCACGCCCGAGCTGCGCGAGCAGGAGCGGCGGCAGCGCGTGGCCATCGAAAAAAACAAGCAACGCTCGGGGAAATGACCATGCGATTCATGACGATTGTGAAGTCTCGCGAGACCGGCGCCCAGCCGTCGGCTGTGCTGATCGACAGGATCAATAAGTTGGCGGAGGACGCGACAAAGAAAGGCGTATTTGGTGGAATGGGGGGCCTGGGGCCAACGGCAACAGGCGCGCGTGCCCGGCTCGCCAACGGCAAGATCACGGTCACCGATGGCCCATTCACCGAGGCGAAAGAGGTGATCGGCGGCTACGCGATCTTCAACGTCCCGTCCAAGAAAGAAGCGCTCGACTGGACTCGCCGATTCCTGGAAGCCCACATCGGTGAGTGGCATCAGGACCTCGAGGTCGAAGTGCGCCAGATGATGGATGACCCGTCAGAAGGCTGCTGACGCCATCGATGCGGTCTGGCGGATCGAATCCGCCAGGCTCATCGCTGGTCTGGCGCGCATGGTGGGCGATGTCGGTCTCGCCGAGGACCTCGCACAGGACGCGCTGGTCGCGGCGTTGGAACAGTGGCCCGCGTCCGGCGTGCCGGACAATCCCGGCGCGTGGCTCATGGCGACCGCGAAACACCGCGCCATCGATCAGCTGCGACGACGCAAGATGCTCGAGCGAAAACACGAGCACTTGGGCCGTCAGCTCGAGGAGATGCAGATCAGCCCGGAGTCGGCCATTGCCGACGCCATCGACGACCACGTGGGTGACGACCTGCTGCGGCTGATCTTCACGACGTGCCATCCGGTCCTTACGACGGAGGCGCGCGTGGCCCTCACGCTCCGCCTGCTCGGCGGGCTGACCACTGACGAGATCGCGCGCGCCTTCTTGCAGCCGAGAACCACGATCCAACAGCGCATCGTGCGCGCGAAGCGGACCTTGGCAGCGGCGCGAGTGCCGTTCGAGGTGCCGCCGCCGGCGGAGCTCGGCGCGCGGCTGGGGTCTGTGCTCGAGGTGATTTATCTCGTTTTCAACGAGGGCTACTCGGCAACAGCGGGGGCGGACTGGGTTCGGCCCGCGCTGTGCGAGGATGCGCTGCGTCTGGGCCGAATCCTGGCCGAGCTCGCTCCGCAGGAAGCGGAGGTCCACGGGCTGGTTGCCCTGATGGAGATCCAAGCCTCACGCATCCGCGCGCGGGTCGGGCCTACCGGCGAGCCCATCTTGCTCTTGCAGCAGGATCGGGGGCGGTGGGACTACCTCTTGATTAGCCGGGGGTTGGCGGCACTCGAGCGCGCCGAGGGGCTCGGCGGGGTGTATGGGCCGTATGCGATTCAGGCCGCCATTGCCGCCTGCCACGCCCGCGCACGCACGGCCGAAGAGACTGACTGGACGCGCATCGTGGCGCTGTACGACGCCCTGGCGCAACTGATGCCATCCCCCGTGGTCGAATTGAACCGTGGAGTGGCGCTGGGGATGGCCTTCGGCCCCGCCGCGGGACTCGAGGTCATCGATCAGCTGCGATCGGATCCGGCCCTCGCGAGCTATCATTTGCTGCCGAGCGTTCGGGGGGATCTTCTGGCCAAGCTGGGTCGAGTGGAGGAAGCTCGCGCGGAGCTGAAGCAGGCGGCGGCACTGACCCAAAACGTCCGTGAGCGGGAACTGTTGCTCAAGAAACTGGAAGCTTTGTGAGGGTTGTTAGATGACGGATATCGCGACTCCTCCTCCGCCGGCGGGGGGTGAACCCACGCCGCCGCCGGCAAAGTCGCGCTACGACCGCTCGATCGTCGAGGGGCCGCTCAGTGCCGCAGTCTGGAAGATCGCCTGGCCAACGATGTTCGCGAACGTCGTGGGCGGGTTGCAGGGGATGGTCGATCACGTGCTGGTCGGGAGACTCGTCGGCTACCAGGCGAACGCGGCGATCGGGGTGAGCTGGCAGATATTCCTCGTCGTGATCGTGTTCATCTCGTCGCTTTTCACCGGGATGAGCGTACTGGTCGCGCGGTTCGCGGGAGCGGGTGAATCGGACAAGGTCGATCGCGTAGTCTATCAAGCATTCCTCACCGCGATCGGTCTCTCGCTTGGCGTGATGGCACCGATCGGCTACTTCGTTTCGCCTCGACTTCTCGATCTCGTGAACGCCGCACCGGCGGTGCAGGCCGAGGCGCTCCCGTTCCTCCGCATCATGTTTGTGTTCTCGAGCGGCATGCTCGTCTTCTTCATGTTGGGCGGCGCCCTCCGCTCAGCGGGCGACGCGCGCACCCCGATGATGCTCGGCATAGCGATGACGGGGCTCAATCTCGTGCTCAACATCGTGCTGATCCGCGGGCTGGGGCCGATCCCCGCGTTCGGCACGCGCGGCTCGGCGATGGGCACGTGCATCACCGCGGGGCTGCTCGCGATCTACTCCCTCTGGAAGCTCTGGACCGGCGCCTGGGTGGTGCGCTTCCCGCGCGGCCACGGCTTCGCACCTAATTGGGCGATCATCAAGTCACTGTTTCGCTTTGGCCTGCCGACGGGATTTCAGGGCATCGCGATGAACATCGGGGGCGTGGTCATGTTGCGGTTCATCGGATCATTAGGGCGCGCGGAGGGTGCCGCCGCCCAGGCGGCGTTCGCGGTTTCATACACGGAACTGTTTTCCCTGATCACATGGACGTCGGTAGGATTGATGGGCGCAGCAGCCGCGGTGGCCGGCCAAAACCTGGGGGCCGGCCATCCCGATCGCGCACAGCAGGCCGTTCACAAGGCCGCGCGCTACGGACTGTCCGTCGCGGCATTCGTGGGGCTGTTCTTTCTCTTCTTCCCGCGCCAGCTGCTCGGGGTTTTTGGGATGGAGGACCCGGTCGCGCTCGAGATCGGGACTCAGCTGCTGCGCGTCCTGAGTGTCTCGGGACTTTTCATTACGACCGCGCTGGCCTACACGGGAGGATTGCAGGGAACGGGCGATACAAAGAGCCCGCTCTACATCTCGATCATTTCACAGATTTTCGTGCCGCTCGGGATTTGCTTTCTGATTCAGCAGACGGGCACGCTCAACGCGATCGATATTTGGCTCGCGATCCTCGCGGGTCATGTGACCCGCTGCACCCTCAGTGTACTCCGATTCAATCAGGGCAATTGGCGGCGCATCGCCGTGCGCATTGGTTAAACCGCGGGCTGCCGCCCTGATCATATGGACTGCCGGGCTTGATCCATGACGGGGATACGACGCGCCCGGTCCCACAGACCGGGCACACCGAGGTGCTGCGCAACGCGCTCGAACTCCGGTTTCGGGCCACGCCAGCGCAACTCGTCCACATCACCGAACACATCCACGTCGTACCGCAGCGTCGCGAGCGTGCGAAAGAGCACGGCGAGCTCGCGATGGGCTTCGAGGGCTGTGGAGAGCCGGGCTGCCCCGCGCACCGCTACGCTCCAGCTCGCCGGGCTCGTCGGGATCGCCTCGAGGTGAGGGTACTGCGCCAGCAAGGTGCTGGCGGCCTTCTCGCCCCATCCGGGCAGCCCAGGGTAACCGTCCGACGAGTCGCCGACGAGCGCGAGATAGTCCGGGATCGATGCGGGGCCCACGCCGAACCGTGTCTTCACGCCCTCTTCGTTGCGCTGTTCTCGCTTGCGCCGATCAAATTGCACGACCCGGTCGCCCGTGACGCACTGGCTCAGATCCTTGTCGGGGGTGCAGATGATCACTTGCTCCACCGCCGGGTTCGCTGCCGCACGTCGCGCGGCTGAGGCGAGCGCGTCGTCGGCCTCGAATTCCACCATCGCCCAGACGATGACGCCCATGTCGCGCAGTGCATGCTCCAGCGGGTGGAATTGCGCGAGCAAGTCCGGCTCGACGCCCTCGCCGGTCTTGTAGCCGGGCCACAGATCGTTGCGGAACGATTCGATAACGTGGTCGGTGGCGACGCCGATGTGTGTGCAACCACCTTCCAGCATGCCAAGGACAGAGCCGAGGACGCCGACGATGGCGCCGACTTCTTTGCCGTCGCGATCCGGCTGTTTGGGCATCGCGTAGAAATGGCGAAACAACTCGTACGTGCCGTCGAGGAGATGGATCTTCACGATCAGATCAGCGAATCAATGGGCAGGTGAGAGAAGAACTTGACGGCGATGCGACGCCAGAAGCCCGCTCCGGGCTCGTCGCTCGCGCCGCCGGTCCACCGTAGGCCGCCATTCTTCCCGCGCGTAACCTCGTATGCGCGCTCGGGGCTCGCCCAATATTCGAACAGCGCGGCGACCTCCCCGGCCAGCTCCGGGCTCCGCACCAGCACTCCTACCTCGGTATTCTGCTCGAGGGATCGGGGATCGATGTTGAGCGAACCGATGAACACGGACGTGCGATCAAAAATGAAGGTCTTGCCGTGCAGGCTCGCGCGCGAGGCGCCGGGGAACAGCTTCGACGCGCGGGCGCGCTTGGCGCCGGCCGCTTCCGGCCGCAGCTCGAACAAACGAATACCCTGCCGCAGCAGTGGACGGCGGTATTTCATGTAGCCGGCATGTACCAACCAGACATCGGTCGCGGCAAGGGAATTCGTCAGGACCTGGACGTTCACGCCGTCACGCTCGCGTTGGCTGAGAAATGCCACGCCTTCCTTTCCGGGCACGAAATATGGCGACACGACGAGGAGGGCCGATCGTGCGGCGCCGGCGTACGGTGATAGTTGGGCACCGAGAAATCCATCGCTGCGCGTTCCGGCGGGCTGCGTGAGTTTCTCGGGTGGATCGGCGATCACGTGAGCGTCCGCCCAGTGGACCCGGAGCTCGTCAGCGCGCAGCTCCTGCGCGAGCGCCGACCCCGCCAGCGCCCGCACGTACGCCGAGTCGTGCAGGAGATCGCAACGACTCCGGAGCTGCTGACGCTTGCTGGGGAAGGTCTCGGGATCGGGCGCGAACGTACCGAGCTCCGTGATCGGAACCGCGAACTGGCTGTTCCAGTAGGTCTCGAAGCTGCTCGCCGATTGGCGGGCAACCGGACCAAAACCGAGGACATCCACATCCTGGAAATCCAGCTCACCCAGACTGAAGTACTCGTCCCCGATGTTCCGCCCGCCGAGGATCGTGGCGATGCCGTCGGCCACGAACAGCTTGTTATGCATCCGGCGGTTGACACGCCGGAAGCTCGTCACCAGCTCGACGAGCCGACTCAACCCTGAGCGGTGTGTGTACGGATTGAAGAGGCGTACGTCGATGTTGGGGTGCGCGTGGAGATCGGCTACCGATTCGTCGTCCTTGTCGAGCGTGCCCCAATCGTCGATCAGCAGCCGCACCTGAACGCCGCGGTCTGCGGCCGCGATCACACGGTCGGTAATGAGCGAGCCGGTCTGGTCACGATGGAAGATGTAGTACTGCAGGTCGAGCGTGCGCTCGGCGTTCTCGATGAGCACCGCGCGCGCCACGAAGGCATCGAGGCCGGTCGGCAACAGGCGAAACGCGGAGAGGCCGGCGTTCGCCTCGACGTGTCGCGTGATCCACTGTTCGAGACTTGTCACATCGCGAAAGTTGCGCCAACCTACGTTCATGCGGAAGCAATTCGTTCTGACCGCTGTCCTGCTGCTGACCACCGCAGCGGTACTGCTTGCGCACGACCTGTTTCTCAAGCTCGACAACTACTTCGTGCCGCCCCATACGGCGGTCCGGGTCGTGGTACTGAACGGCACGTTTTCGTCCAGCGAAGGCGCGGTTGCATCCGAGCGGCTCCTCGATCTCAGCGTGGTCGGGCCGGCGGAGCGGCGGGCGATTCCACGCGCGTCGTGGCAACCGTCCGGCGACAGCACGTGGCTCACAGTGCAGACCGGCGCGCCGGGTACCTACGTCATCGGCGCCTCGCTCAGCCCGCGCCAGATCGCGCTTTCGGGTGAGGATTTCAACAGTTATCTCAAGGAAGACGGCATCCCCGACGTGCTGGACGCGCGCACGCGAAAGAACGAGCTCGGCAAAGCGGTGCGGGAGCGCTACCACAAGCACGTGAAAGCGATGTTTCAGGTGGGCGAGACTCGGACCAACGCGTTCACGACCGTACTCGGCTATCCCGCGGAGATCGTCCCGCTGACCAATCCCTATGCGGCGCGGATTGGCGATACGCTGGCGGTCCGCGCGCTTGTGGACGGCAGGACGGTCGTGAATCAGCTTGTGATCGCGGGCGGTGAGCAGGACGGACAGAAGATCGCGGAGGTCCGCGCGCGTAGTGATTCAGCCGGCGTTGCACGCTTCCCGCTGGCGGCAGCGGGGAAGTGGTACATCAAGTTCATTCACATGGTGCCGGTCGCCCAAGACAGCGTGAACTACGAGTCGAAGTGGGCGACCCTCACGTTCCAGGTGCGGTAACGTGGAAACTGCGCATGCCCTGCTCAAGGAATGGGAAGCATTCTACGTGATCGTCGGCTCGTCGGCCGGGGCGTTGACGGGATTGATGTTTGTCGTGATCACACTCGCGGCCGATTCGGACCTGCCGCGCACGCCCGACACGCTGAACGCCTTTGCCACACCGAACGTCATCCATTTCGTCGCGGTACTCCTGCTCTCCGCGATCCTCAGCGCCCCCTGGCGGAGAATGCCCGATCCCGCCCACCTCGTTGGCGCCACTGCGATCGCCGGCGTAGTCTACGTGCTCGTCATCGCGCGGCGCATGGTCAGGCAGAAAGTCTATAAGCCCGTGCTCGAGGATTGGGTGTGGCATCTGTTCCTGCCGATGGCCGCATACGCCGCGTTGTTCATCGGCGCCGCCGGTCTTTCCCATGACCAGCCCTGGGCGACGTTCCTGATCGGCGCGGTCAACTTGCTGCTGCTGGGCATCGGCATTCATAACGCATGGGACACAGTCACGTACATCGCCGCGAATCGACTAAATGGAAGGGAGCGGTCATGATCGCAGGGCGCCGGGATGTCCTCAAATCTTTGGTCGTCGCGTCGCTCCTCCCCGCTGTCGCTCGGGTCGCCCCGGCGCCGCGAATGGCGAGACGGCTCCATCGAGCTGGGAGCGTCGATTGGGCTGCCGTTCGCCAGCTGTTCCCACTCGCTCCCGATTGGACCCACCTCTCTAGTTTCCTCTTCGTCTCACATCCCAAGCCCGTCGCTGATGCCATCGATCACTTCCGCAAGAAGCTCGATAGCGATCCCGTCTGGATCGAGCAGGCGGCATTCACCGATTCCGAGGGGCGGCCCTTTCAGGCAGTGAAGCGCTCCCTCGCGGAGTACATCGGCGGCAATCCGGCCGAAATCGCGCTGACCTCGAATACCACCACCGCGCTCGCGATGGCGTACCAAGGGCTGCGCATCCGCGCCGATCAGGAAATCGTTACCACCGAGCACGACCACTACTCGCATCACCAGTCGATTCGTCTTGCCGCGGCGCGGTCCGGCTGCACGGTGCGCTACGTCTCGATGTTCGACGCGCCCAGCTCGGCACGCGCGGAGCAGATCGTCGATCGCATGGCGCGCGCGATTACCCCGAAAACCCGTGCGGTCGGTGTGACTTGGGTCCAGTCGTCCACCGGCATCAAGACGCCGATCGTTGGAATCGCGGAAGCGGTCGCCCGTGCCAATCGCGGCCGCGCGCCGGCCGACCGCTGTCTGCTCATTGTGGACGGCGTGCATGGATTCGCGAATCAGGACATCGACATCACCCGGCTCGGCGCGGACTTCTTTGCCACGGGAGCTCACAAATGGCTGTTCGCGCCCCGCGGCACCGGCTTCCTCTGGGGGCGGGCCGACGCCTGGCCCGACCTGAGGCCGACCGTGCCGAGCTTCGATCCCGATGCCATCGATCAACTGTTTGGGGTCTGGGCTGACCGCCGCGAGCTGCCTCCGACGCAAGCGGCATTTGTCTCCCCGGGCGGCTTCATGGCCTACGAGCACATCCTGGCCATTCCGGCTGCGGTCGAATTGCATCGCACAATTGGACGGCCGGCGCTCGCGGCGCGAATTGCCGAGCTCAATGGTGCATTTCGAGACGGCGCGGCGGCGATTCCGGGCGTCACCCTGCACACGCCCCGCGATCCAGCGCTCAGCGCCGGAATCTCGTGCTTCGAAGTCCGCGGGTTGACGCCGGCGCAGGTTGTGGGACGGCTGGCCGAGAAGAAGATTCGAACGACGAGGTCGCCGTATAAGGTGACCTATGCGCGCGTCTGTGCCGGTGTCATGAATCAACCCGAAGAAATCGACCTGGTGCTACAGGAAATCCGAACGCTATCCGGGGGGGCATGAATGCAGTCGCAAAACTATGACGCCATCGTAGTCGGGTCGGGGATCTCCGGCGGCTGGGCCGCGAAAGAGCTGACCGAAAAAGGGCTCCGCGTGCTATTGCTCGAGCGCGGCAAGAATATCGAGCACGTCAAAGACTACGTGAACGCCACCAAGGCGCCGTGGGAGTATCCCCATCGCGGGGGACGCACCCAGGCGATGGAACGTGATTACCCGGTACTCAAACGGGACTATCCGCTCAACGAGAAGAACCTCGACTGGTGGGCATCAGACAAAGACTCCCCGTACACGGAACTGAAACGGTTCGACTGGTATCGCGGCTATCACGTCGGCGGTCGTTCGCTCATGTGGGGGCGGCAGAGTTATCGCTGGAGCGACTTCGACTTCGAGGCCAATGCGCGCGACGGGCACGCGATCGACTGGCCGATCCGCTACGCGGACATCAAGCCGTGGTACGACTACGTTGAGCGGTTCGCCGGCATCGCGGGGTCGCGCGACGGACTCGCGCAGCTACCGGACGGTGAATTTCAGCCCGCCATGCCACTGAACTGTGGCGAGGAGCTGATCGCCGGGCGCCTCAAGACGAAGTTCGGGGGCCGTCGCTTGATCATCCCGGGCCGCGTCGCCAATCTGACGCAGCCGCTCCCGGGGCGCTCCCCGTGCCAATACCGCAACGCCTGCTGGCTCGGTTGCCCGTTCGGCGGCTATTTCAGCACCCAATCCTCGACGTTGCCGGCCGCGGTAGCGACCGGACGATTGACGCTGAAGCCATTCGCGATTGTGACCGAAGTCCTGTACGACCGCGACAAGAAACGCGCGACGGGTGTGCGCGTGCTCGATGCCGTGACCGAGAAGACGACCGACTACACCGCCCGTGTGATCTTCCTCTGCGCGTCGGCGTTGAACTCCACGTGGTTGCTCCTGAGCTCGGCGACGGACGTGTGGCCCGGGGGTCTGGGGAGCAGCTCCAGCGAGTTGGGTCACAATCTCATGGACCATCACTTCCGCGCCGGCGCGTCGGGCAACATCGAGGAGCCCGGGATCGACGCGAAGTACTATTATGGAAGGCGTCCCACCGGTTTCTACATCCCCCGCTATCGCAACCTCTTTGGGGACAAGCGTCAATACCTGCGCGGCTTCGGCTACCAGGGTGGGGCGAGCCGGCAAGGGTGGTCGCGCGGCGTTGCCGAATT
>DATFVZ010000103.1:0-2504 GCA_035259785.1 Gemmatimonadales bacterium | reverse complement strand
GCGGTCAAGGCAAAACGCACCAAAAGTCATATTCTTACGGCACGCCATGATCATCGGCCTGCTACTTGCCCTCCAGCTCGGCGCCCCGATTCACGACCGCGTCATCCTCGGCGGCCGCGTCATGGATCCGGCCTCGGGGCTCGATGCAGTCCGCAACCTCGGGCTCCAAAGCGGACGAATTGCCGTCATCACCGCGGACGCCGTACTCGGCCGGGACACCGTCGATGCACGCGGTCTCGTCGTCGTCCCCGGCTTCATTGACCTGCACGCACACGGACAGACGCTCGAGACCTATCGGTTTCAGGCGCTGGATGGTGTGACGACCGCGTTGGAGCTGGAGCTCGGCACCGGCGACGTGGCGGCGTGGTATGGTGAACGAGAGCCTGGGCAGCTCATCAACTACGGGGTGTCGATCGGTCACATCAAAGTTCGCATGGCGGTGATGCACGATTCCGGGACGGTGTTTCCGGTAGCCGACGGCGCGCACCGCGCAGCGACGCCGGCTAAAATCAGCGAGATCACAAAGCAAATCGAGGCCGGCCTGCGCGAGGGCGCGGTGAGCATCGGCGCCGGGTTTACCTACACACCCGCTGCGACGCGCGAGGAGCTGCTGGCGGTGTTTCGAGTCGCCGGGACGACGAAGACATCGATCCACGTGCACATCCGACCAGGTGTCGCCGGTCTGACCGAAGCGCTGGCGCTCGCCGCGGAGGCCAATGCTCCGCTCCATGTGGTGCACATCAACAGCTCGGCGCTTGGGGAAACGCCGGTGATGCTCGACATGATCAGGGACGCGCGTGCGCGAGGTCGAGACGTCACGACCGAGGCATATCCGTATACGGCCGGCATGACCGAAATTCAGTCGGCGACCATCCAGGACACCTATGACACCGCCTCCAATGCGAGAATTGCGGAGATCGAGTGGCCGCCGACCGGCGAGCGGTTGAATCGCGCGAGCTTCGAGCGATACACGCGGATCGGCGGTCCGGTTGTCGTTCACAGCAACACAGAGCAGATGGTCACTACGGCGATCGCCAGTCCACTCACTGCCATTGCAAGTGACGCATACTGGCGAAACGGGATGGGACACCCACGAACGACCGGGACGTTTGCGCGGGTGTTGGGACGCTACGTGCGCGACGCACACATCCTGTCGTTGATGGATGCAATTCGGAAAATGACCTTGATGCCCGCGCAGCGACTCGAAGCCCACGTTCCCGCGATGCACCAAAAGGGACGCCTGCAGGTGGGTGCGGATGCCGATATCACGATCTTCGATCCAGCGACCGTAATCGATCGTTCGACGTATCGCGAGCCGTCGCTCGCGCCGATCGGGATCCAGCACGTGCTCGTGAACGGCGTGTCGGTCGTCGCGAATGGACGGGCTGTCGAGGGCGTCACACCAGGCAGAGCCGTACGAGGGACGGCATCGAGATGACCGATCCGCGCGACCCCTCCCGGCGCGATTTCCTGGCCGCATCGGCGATTGGTCTCATCGGACTCATAGGCTCCTCGAGGAGTCCCGTGGAAAACGATCTTCTCTATGTCGGGACGTATACCGAAAGCAATCGACCCGAGGGCATCTATCTCGTTCGTATGAACCCGAAGTCGGGCGAACTGTCGCGAATCAGCTCGATGGACGCCGGGCCGAGCCCGTCCTTCCTCGCCGTCCATCCGAGCGGGCGCACGCTCTACGCGGTGAACGAGGTCGAGATCTACGGCGGGAGACCGACGGGTGCGGTGAGCGCGCTTGCCATCGACCGAGCAACCGGTGCGCTGACCCCACTGAATCAGCAAACGTCAGAGGGTGGTGCGCCCTGCTATGTCAGCGTGGACCGGAGCGGCCGCGTCGCGCTCGTGGCGAACTATGCCGGGGGCAGCGTCGCGTTGCTCCCGATCCAGGCAAATGGGGCACTGGAGCGAGCCGCACACGTCGTGCAGCACGTCGGAAAGGGACCGAATGCGGATCGTCAGGAAGCGCCGCATGCGCATTGCATCCTTCCCGATCACTCGAACCGCTTCGCGCTCGCCGCAGACCTCGGCGTCGACCGCGTGCTGGTCTACAGGCTGGAGCTGGGTGACGGCGGCAAATCGCTGCGCCGCGTCGCGGGCGCGGACGCCGTCATGCGGCCCGGCGCGGGCCCGCGGCACCTTGCCTTCCACCCAACGCTGCCGCTGCTGTTCGTTGCCAACGAGCTGGACTCGACTGTGGCCACGCTTCGCTTCGACGCCGAGCGCGGGACGCTTGCTCCGGTCGACACGCAGTCGACAGTCCCGGCCGGGTGGACAGGCACGAATTACCCGGCCGACATCCACGTCGCCGCATCTGGACGTACGCTGTACGTGTCGAATCGCGGCCACAACAGTATCGCGGTGTTCTCCGTGGCCGCATCAACGGGTGCGCTCGCGCTCGACCAGGTGGTCTCCACGGAAGGCGATTGGCCGCGCAATTTCACCCTGCATCCCAGCGAGCGGTGGCTGCTCGTCGCCAATCAGCGCTCCGA
>DATFVZ010000102.1:0-2821 GCA_035259785.1 Gemmatimonadales bacterium | reverse complement strand
ATTCAGAACAATTCAGGCCTGCCCCAGGGGACCTGTCGCCCAGCCGGTGGTAGGCTAAAGGCTGCGGCGGACCGACTACGAGGGAGAGCCCTCGTGTCAGGCATACGACGACGCGAATTTGTCAGGTTGCTGGCTGGCACGGCTGCCGCTTGGCCGCTGGTGGCGCGGGCGCAGCAACCGGGCAAACTGCCGACCATTGGGTTCCTGGGAGCGAATACGGCCTCCACCCAGAGGACGTCGACCGACGCTTTCGTGCAGCGGCTGCAAGAGCTCGGCTGGATCGGGAATCGGACCGTCACCATCGAGTATCGCTGGGGAGAGGGACGCGACGAGCGTTTCGTCGAGATCGCGGCTGAGTTCGTCCGGCTCAAGGTGGATGTCATTCTCACTTATGCAACCCCGTCATCCATAGCGGCGAAGAAGGCGACGGCGGTTATTCCAATTGTGTTTGCCGCCGCTGGCGACCCGGTCGGTACGGGCCTCGTGGCTTCACTAGCGCGACCGGGCGGCAACATCACGGGCTTATCGATCCAGCAAACCGATCTTGCCAGCAAGCGCCTCGAAATGTTGCGGGAGACTCTTCCGAGTCTCCGCACTGTAGCGATCTTGGCCAATGTCAGCAGCCCAAACTCCGTGCTCGAAATGGCCGAGGCTCAGGCGGCGGCCCGCACGCTCGGCCTGGCCGTGGTCACATCAGAGGTTCGAGGAGCCGAGGATATCGCGCCCGCGTTCGACGCGCTCAAGGGCCGTGCAGATGCGCTTTATGTCTGTGGCTCCCCGCTTCTGACGACCAACCGGATTCGAATCAACACCTTGGCGCTGGGCGTGCGACTACCGACCATGCACGGCTTTCGGGAATTGACCGAAGCGGGAGGGCTAATGTCTTATGGTCCAAACTTCCCGAGCCTATTTCGCCGCGCCGCCGAGTATGTCGATAAGATTCTGCGTGGGGCGAAGCCGAGCGAGCTCCCGGTCGAGCAGCCGACCCAGTTCGACCTCGTTCTCAATCTGACCACCGCCAAGGCCCTCGGTCTAACCCTGCCGCCGTCGCTGCTCGCCCGCGCCGACGAGGTGATCGAATGATGAGGCGGCGCGAGCTCATCACGCTGCTCGGCGGCGCGGCGGCGTGGCCGCTGGCGAGGGCGCAGCAGGCGGAGCGCGCGCGGCGCATCGGCGTGAAGGCCGCTACGATGCCCTGCCCTCGTGGCACGCGTCGGGCGTTTGACCTTTAATTCTGGCGGCATTCCCAGACTTCGTTTTGTTGCCTGCATGAGTACTCCCCCGCCAAGGGTGATCACGGCCCGCTCGGGGAAAGTGCAGCAGACACCGGGACGTGGCTGCGGCTCTCAACTTGCATAGCGTACTGACTGAGGGCGTCCACGTGCCCGTAGTCGCTGCACCTTTGGACCGTTGCGGGAACTTCGTTCATTCACCTCGCGTTCTCTGGCTGCCGGGATTGAACCGCTTCTGGACCATGCGCCACCAGGAAATACCACCTTATGGGGCAACGATGGGTTCCCCGCCTGAATACGTGCTGTTGGGCGATATCGGCGCCACCAATGCCAGACTGGCCCTGTTGTCGAAGGGCCTGCTTGGTTCGATCGAGTGGTTCACCGTTGCGGAGTTTGCTCGATTTGCCGACGCCATCGACGCGTTTTTAGAACGGTATTGCCGGCACGTGTCGGTGCCGGAGGCGTTGCTCGCGGTGGCCGGGCCGGTTGCAGCGGACCGTTGCGTGCTCACCAATTGTCCCTGGACGATCGACGCGCCCGAACTGCGTGCGGCATTGGGCTTTGCAAGGGTTCACATCCTGAACGACTTCGAGGCGATCGCCCGGTCGTTGCCGCAGCTCACCCCTGGTGATTTGTATCCGCTGGGAGGCGGTGCGGCGGTACCGGGACAGCCCATGGTCGTGCTCGGTCCCGGCACCGGCCTCGGCGTCGCCTGCTGCGTGCCGGCATGGCCAGACGCGGTCGTCATCGCCAGCGAGGGAGGCCATGCGACCATGGCGCCAACCTCGGCGCGGGAAAATGCGATCCTCGACCGTTTGCGCGGCGAATTTGGGCACGTATCAGCAGAGCGGGTTCTTTCAGGACCGGGTTTGGAAAATCTCTACCGCGCAGTCGTCGTGCTCGATGGAATCGACGCCGTGCCGCGCGACGCCGCCCAGATCACAAAGGCAGCATTAGATGGCGATTGCGCGGCCTCGAAAACGGCCCTCGAGCTGTTCTGTGGGATGCTCGGTACGATTGCCGGAAACGCCGCGCTGACCTTCGGAGCACGGGGCGGGGTCTATATCGCAGGCGGCATTGCCCCGCGCTTGACGGACTTCATGGCACGATCGGAATTCCGCTCGCGATTTGAACGCAAGGGACGTCTTCGTACGTATCTCGCATCTATCCCGACGAATGTGATCGTCCACCCGGCTGCGACATTCCTGGGGTTGATGTCGATTGCGAAACGAGCCTCGCGTGCGGCATCTCAGGAGACATCCCGAGTAGGTTGAATCGCGATCCGCTACAGCCGCATCGATTGGGAGATGGTCATGGCGAAGAAGCGCATCGGCGTCCTCACGGGTGGCGGCGACGTTCCAGGCCTCAACTCGGTGATCAAGACCGTCACCTACCGCAGCAGCGAGAACGATATCGAGGTCGTCGGGCTGCGCCGCGGCTGGGAGGCGCTCACGCACCTGGATTTCGACGATACCGACAGCAGGCGTCGCTATGTTACGACGCTCGACCGCGAGAATACGCGCACCATCGACCGACGCGGTGGCACCGTGCTGCACTCGAGCCGCACCAACCCGGCCAAAATGCAAAAG
>DATFVZ010000101.1:0-3090 GCA_035259785.1 Gemmatimonadales bacterium | reverse complement strand
GCGATCATCGGTCAGCCAGTTCGTTCAAGACCATTGGACTACTCGGAACTAGTCTGAATTGGCTTCTTTGGATAGTCCCCGATTCACACTACCGTGGGTCATCCCTAACCGGAGACAGTTATGGAAAGCAACACCGCGCGTCCGACCGGGGTGAGCACTGGGCGCCTCGCAGAAGGGCGACCCGCGCCTGGGCTCGAGCGGCTCAACGTCTTCATCGGCCGGTGGATCACGGAAGGCGAGACGGTCGCGAGTGACGGCGCACCGTCTGTCCCGATCGTGGCGAGCGACATCTACCAGTGGGTGGCCGGCGGGCACTTCGTCGTGCACCCCGCCTACGGGCGGTTGGGAGACTTCGGCGGAGGCGGCGTCGAGATCATCGGCCATGAGCCAGACACCGATCAGTTCCGCACCTGGTTCTTCGACAGCCAGGGGAACATGATCACCGAGGCGTTGGTGAACCAGGGCAATACGTGGCAGTGGCTGGGCGAGCGGGTTCGTTGCACTGGCGTCTTCAGCGACGGGGGCAAGACCCTGGCCGCCCGCCACGAACGATCGGAGGATGGCGTTCACTGGGTGCCGTCGATGACCGTGACATTGCGGAAAGTCGAATAAGGACAGGAGAGGTGCGATTGTGAGCCAGCGGGTCGGTGTGGAAGGGAAGTGGGCGCTCGTCACCGGCGCGTCCAGTGGATTCGGCGTTGAGTTCGCTACGTTGCTCGCAGAGCAGCGCGCCAATCTGATTCTCGTCGCGCGCCGTCGCGAGCCCATGGAGGAGCTGGCCGAGCGGCTGCGGCGAAAGGACGGGGTGCAGATCGTCGTCTTTGCGATGGATCTCTCCACGCCGGATGCCGCGACGGCGCTCAAAGGCCGGACGGACGCGCAGGACCTGGCGGTCGACGTGCTGATCAATAATGCCGGGTACGGTCTGTACGGCGATTTCGTGGCGCAGCCGCTCGCGCGCGTCATGAACATGCTGCGGCTCAACATTCTCTCACTGACCGAATTGACGCACCTGTATGCGTGTGACATGGCGCAGCGCGGCTCGGGGCACATTTTGCTCACCGCCAGCCTGCTTGGGTTTCAGGGCGTGCCCGGCTATGCCGCCTATGCGGCCAGCAAAGCGTTCGTGTTGCACTTCGGCGAAGCGCTGCACGCGGAGCTGGGACCGCGGGGCGTCGCGGTGACGGTACTCGCGCCGGGTGCCGCCACGACGTCGTTCGGCGACGTCGCCGGTCAGACCGACAAAGGCACGCTGCAGAAACTGATGATGTCGCCGCGAGCGGTGGCGGAGATCGGTATGCGTGCGCTGTTGCGCCGCCGCTCCAGCGTCGTCGCGGGATGGCGCAATGGTTTCATCGTGTTCCTGAATCGGTTCACGCCGCGGGCGCTGCAGCGCCGGATCTTCCAGCGCGTCATGGCGGGTGAGGTGTAATCGCAGCCAGTTGGTTCAAGACACGGGGTGCTGCGAACCGGTACGATCCGGGTGAAATGCTTTTCTTCACCAATTCCCCAAGGAGATCTGTAATCATGCGTTTCATCACGATCGTAAAGTCTCGCGAAACCAAGAATCCGCCGCCGCCGGAGCTGTTCGCCGCCATCGACCGACTCGGCCAGGAAGCCGCCAAGGCAGGGGTCATGGTCGGCGTGGCAGGGTTTCTGCCGACGGAGCTGGGCGCGCGCGTCCAGCTCAAGAATGGAAAGGTCACCGTGACCGATGGGCCTTTTCCGGAGAGCAAAGACACGCTTGGCGGCTACTCTATCTACAACCTGCCGAGCAAGGAAAAAGCCATCGAATGGTCGAAGCGCTTTCTACAGCTACACATCGATCACTGGAAGGGATGGGAAGGGGAAGTCGAAGTGCGGCAAATGTTCGACGCTCCGGGAGAAGCCCGCTGATGGGCTCCGGCCACGAGCTCGAGCTGATTTTCCTGATCAGCGTAATCCTCGGCTTTACGGTTTGGGGGTTCATCGCGGCGCGCTACATCTGGCCGGCCCTGCGTGCGCGACCGCGCGCCGCGGCGCTGCGCCCGATCCTGATGCTGCACAGCTTTCGGTTTCTCGGACTGTCGTTCATCGTCCCGGGCGTTGTCTCGCCGGACTTGCCGGCAGCGTTCGCCCGGCCCGCGGCGTACGGTGACCTCACGGCGGCCATCCTGGCACTGCTCGCCCTCGTGACGCTCGAGAGCAGAGTCGGCACCGTGCTGGTGTGGATCTTCAATCTCGTCGGCACCACCGACCTGCTCGCGGCCTATTACAACGGCAATCGCACCGGGGTGGGACTCGCTCCCGGGCTCCAGGGTGCCGATTACTTCATTCCCACGGTGCTGGTCCCGCTGCTGCTCATCACGCATCTGCTCGCCTTCCGCATTCTCCTGACGAAGGGGCGTGGCAACTAAGGAGAAAACAATGACTCGACGACTTGCAGTGGCACCGGTATGGAGTTTCCTCACCCTCGCCGCACTCGGTGTTCCGTCCCGAGGCGGCGCACAGGCACCGGGCGCGGCGGCGCCGCAAGCGCCGAAGCCGCTGCGGACCGGCTACGTCGCATCCAACGGCGTCAACTACTACTACGAGATCTACGGCCAGGGTCGGCCGCTGCTGCTGCTGCATGGCGGCCTCATGTCGATCGGCTCGTTCGGCCCTGTTATCCTGCCACCGCTCGCGAAGGAGCGCCAAGTCATCGCCGTCGATCTCCAGGGCCACGGCCGCACGGCGCTCGGCGAGCGGCCGATCAATCTCAATGCGATAGGTGACGACCTGGCCGCGCTGCTCGCCAAGCTCGGCTACGACAGCGTCGATGTGATGGGGTATTCGTTCGGCGCGGGGGCCGCGATGCGGTTGGCTATCCAGCACCCCACCGTGGTGCGGCGTCTCGTCGTGGTCTCCGCGCCGTTCGCGCAGGACGGCTTCTTTCCCGAGATGCTGCCGCAACAAGCGGCGGTGGGCGCGGCGATGGCGGACCAGATGAAGCAGACGCCGATGTACCAGGGGTATGTCGCCGTGGCGCCGCGGCCGCAGGACTTCCCGCGGCTGTTGGATGCCATGGGAGCGTACATGCGCCAGCCCTTCGACTGGTCGGCGGACGTGAAG
>DATFVZ010000100.1:0-40537 GCA_035259785.1 Gemmatimonadales bacterium | reverse complement strand
GGCAACCGTAGAATCTGCGCCTATGCCACTGATGCATTGGTTGGTTCGCACTGCGGTATGGATCCTCACTGCCTCCAGTAGTGAAGGGCATCCCAGTCGTGCCTAACATCCTCGAAGCCATCGTCGTCGCGGCGCAGGCGCTGTTGATCACCTGGCTCGTACTCGAGCGCCGGCGCCAGCGCCGCACCGAGTCGGCGCTGCAGCGGCGGTTGGATTTCGAGATCCTCGTGACCGAGCTCTCGTCGGGTCTCAACCTACTCGGTCCGGCCGAGCGCTCGGCGTTCGTTGCACGCTGGCTGCGGCGCCTCGGCACCTGCCTCGAGGTCGATCGCGTCACCCTCCTGCCGGCTGCGAACGGCCATCACAGCGTGGTACCGCTCGGCTTGGGCACCGCTTGGGGCAGCGCGTCCGCGTATCCCACCGCTGACTTCCCGGCGTTGACGAATCTCGTGGCGCGCGGAGAAGTCGTCCGGTTTGCCAATCTCGCGGTCCTGCCTCCCGCGCTGGCGAGCGACGGTCCGGCGTTTCGGCGCCACGGCGTCGAGTCGGCGGTGCTGGTTCCCCTGCGTCATAACGGCGCCGTGCTCGGCGCGCTGGCGTTGGGGACCGGTCGGGCACGGTCCTGGCCCGTCACGCTGGTGGAGCGACTCGAGTTCGTCGGCGCGATGCTTGCGCGCGCAGTCACAGGTTTCGGGGGTCGCGACGGCGCGGCAACGGCCCCGTCGAACGGTGGTGGCGGGAACGGGGGTACCGGGAAACCCTCGGCCCGCCCCGCGCTCGTCTTCGATCCGCACCACGAGAACGAGATCGCGCGGTTTGCCCGCATCCGCACGCTCGGGGGGTTCGCGCTCTCACTGGCCCATGAGCTCAATCAGCCGCTCTCGGCGATTCTCGCGAACGCCCAGGCGGCGCGTCGCTTCCTCGCCGCTCCGAACCCGCCGATCGACGAGGTTCGCTCGATCATCGACGACATCGATGCCGACGACCGGCGCGCCGGGGAACTGATTCACGCAATGCGCGCGTTGTTGCACCATCACGAAGTCCAGCTCGTGCTGCTCGATCTCAATGAGGTCGTCCGCAACGTCAGCCGGATGCTCCACGGGGACTTTCTGTTGCGGCGCGTAACGCTGGTTCTGGACCTCGACGCGCGGCTGCCCAAGGTGCGGTGCGATCTGGTGCAGCTGCAGCAAGTCCTGCTCAACCTGATCATGAATGCCTTTGAGGCGATGGCCGAAACGACGACCCTCGATCGCCGCATGATCATTCGCACCCGGGCAGGCGATGAGGGACGCTGTGTTATCTCCGTGCGGGACGCCGGGAAAGGCATCCGCGCGGAGCACTTCGAACGCTTGTTCGAGCAGTTTTTTTCCACGAAACGAGATGGGCTTGGGATGGGTCTCTCCTTCGCGCGGTCGATCATCGAGAGTCACGGCGGTCGCATTTGGGCGACCAACAATTCCGACGTCGGGGCGACGTTCCACGTCGCACTCCCTATCGCCCCGGGAAAGGAGACGTCATGAGGCAGAGCAGCGCTGTCCGGTCGGTTCCGCGATCCCTGACGGCACCTGTCGTGGCGCGCCGGAAAGAGGGGCCCCCCTCTCCGGCGTTCCCCGGCGCGCGTGTCTTTGTCGTGGACGACGACGCGTCTGTCCGAAAGTCACTCGACCGCCTGCTGACCTCGGTCGGGTACCGGGTGCAGACCTTCGAGACCGGCCGAGAGTTTTTGGCGCGCCCCGTTGCGCCGGCCGACGGCCCGCAGTGTCTGATCCTCGACATTCGCATGCCCGGTGTCAGCGGGCTGGATCTCCAGATGTCGTTGCGCAGCTCCGGCGTGAATATCCCGATCATCTTCTCGACGGGATTCGGCGATGTCGCGTCCAGCGTCCGCGCGATGAAGATCGGCGCGATCGACTTTCTCACAAAGCCGATCGATGAAGACGAGTTGCTGGCCGCCGTGGAGCGCGGACTCACGCTCGATGCCGAAATGGCACGTGTGGACGCGCTGATGGGAGTCCTCAAGACCCGGCAGTCCCGGCTGACGCCGCGCGAAAACCAAGTCTTCTCGCTCGTTGTCACGGGCATGCTCAATAAGCAGATCGCGGGCCGGCTGGGCACGTGCGAGCGGACGATCAAGGTGCACCGCGCGCGCATCATGAAAAAGATGGAAGCCGGTTCGGTTGCCGATCTCGTTCGAATGGCAGACCGGTTGGGTGTGCCTCCCACTGCCGGCAGATCGAGCGAAGCGCGGGGAATGGCGTTGACCTAAGGTCACATACGCAGCCGGTGGTTGGGGCGATAATGTGGGCCCCATTCATGCGCCTCCGCGCGTGGATGGGGCCTTCATCCAGGACCGTCATTCTGACCACGACGCCCTCAACTGCGCCCTTGATCGGCGTCATCGACGACGATCCGTCCGTCCTGAAGTCGTTGGGACGGCTGCTCCGCGCCTCGGGGCTGCGGGTCGTGTCCTTCCCCTCCACGGAGCAGTTCCTTCAGACCCATCCGTCCTGGTCACTCAACTGCCTCGTCCTGGATGTCCATTTCGAGGGGATGAGTGGGTTCGATCTCGAAGCGTACCTGGCCGACGCCGGTGTGCGCTTTCCGATCGTCTTCATCACTGCGCACGATGATGCAGCGACGCGCGAGCGCGTCGAAGCCAAGGGATACGCCTTCCTGCGCAAGCCGTTCGAGGAGAGCGCACTGCTCGACGCGATCAACCGCGTCATGGCAGCGCATCCAAACCGCACCAGGCCTTGAAGCGCGCGGCATTGGTGTTCGCCTCACTATGTGCC
The DNA here is from genome assembly GCA_035259785.1 of Gemmatimonadales bacterium. Classification (GTDB taxonomy): domain Bacteria; phylum Gemmatimonadota; class Gemmatimonadetes; order Gemmatimonadales; family GWC2-71-9; genus 20CM-2-65-7. The sequence continues at coordinate 37,745 of DATFVZ010000100.1, read as the reverse complement.
CTGCCCCTGCGCGCAGCCCCGGCCCAGGCACTGCTGGTCCTCATTTTTGGCGACAAGTTCGCGTCGGAGCAGGTCCAGGGCGGGATCAAGTTTGACGTCGCCTGGACCACACTATCGGGTTTGTCCGGTGCCGAGCGCCTGCGCTCGTGGGACCTGGGCGGGTTTCTCGAGGTGAAGCTCAGCAATCGACTATCGCTGCAGCCGGAATTCACGTTCAAGGTCCCGGCCGGCGCGCAGTCACTTCCGTTTGTCCCCACCGGGGAGCCTGCGGTCGACAGCGCATTCGCAGCAGCGGCCGACGTGTCGGTCACGAGGAAACTGGGCTACATCACCATTCCGGTACTGCTCAAGGTCACCGGGGGGCGCTTCCAATTCAGTGCGGGGCCGCAAATCGGCTACCTGGTGAAAGCGGAAGACCGGTACGCCGGCACCGTGAACAGCGCGAACGATCTCACCTACACCAAGAGCATCTGGTCTCGAACGAACCCCTGGGACGCGGGGCTGAACTTCCTTGGCGAATTCGCGCTGGCGCCAAGTCTGGGGATTCGCAGCATGCGCATCCGCGTGTCCTGGTATCATGCGTTCGGTGACGCATTGGGTGACACCCCGGGCAGGAACGACACGGTTGCTCTCGGCTTCGGGTTGCCAATTGGCGGGCCCAAGCACACCGAGTCCAAATGAGGTTTTTGATCGGCCTCCTCGCGCTGCTCGCGCCGATCCGGCTGGCGGCGCAAAACCCCGATCTCGCTCTCACTCAGGCGGAGCGCGACAGCATCCTCGCCACGTATCACCAGATCTTTCCGATCTGGGGCCGCAAAGCGGTCGAGCGCGGCTTCGACCTCCCCACCCCGCTCGGCTTCAACATCGGCTCATTTGCCGCGAACCAGGACATTCACATCTCCAACTTGGGTCTTGGATTCAACAACCCGGCACAGCCGGTCAGCTTCATCAAGTTCAAGGGCGCACAGGCCAAGCTCGTCAACTTCAACGCACGGATCGATCTGTGGGTGCTTCCGTTCCTGAACATCTACGGCATGGTCGGGACCGGACCGGGACGGACAACCGTCCACATTTCCGAGCCTGTGCAGTTCACGACCACTGCGGAGTTCAAGGGCACCAATCTCGGACTCGGATTCACGGGCGCGTTTGGCATCAAGCGCAACTTTGGCGTGATCGACTTCAATCATCAGTGGGCACAATCGGATCTGATCAGCGCACCGGTACCCGTGAACGTCTTCAGCGCGCGGTGGGGTCGTGCGTTTCGAGTCGGGCAGCGTGCGAAACGCATGCGCATGACTGCCTGGGTTGGGACGATGTTCCAAACGATGAAGAACGCCACCAACGGATCGATCAACCTCGCCGACGTCATCCCACCGGGGACCGACAGCCTCTTCAACAACTACCAGAACTCGGCCTGGTACCAAGCGCTGAGCCCCGCCGAAAAGGCGCTCGTGGACAACATGGTGCTGCGACTGCAGGGCCGGCTCGACACGACCGTCGTGAACTACAGCCTCAACAAGAAAGTCGCCGATCCCTGGAACATGCTGGTCGGCGGCACATTCGATTACGGACGGCACTGGGGACTGCGCGCCGAGATCGGATTCATCGGGCGCGTGTCGGCGCTGATCATGGCGAACTATCGCGTGCCGCTGTAGGCCGCTCGTAGCACCAAAGGCCCATGAGCCCGGGTGTATTGCAAGTAGGGACAACCCGTCGCCTATTTGAGCGGGTGGCCACCGCACAGTACAGCCTGACCGATACCGCCTATCCCCACGCGCTAAGCGGGATCGCGCGCGCGAGCGGCCGAGCGTTGCTCCTCGCGGTCGTGTATTACCTCGCGGTGCAGGTCGGGCTCAGCTTACGGTTTCAAGATTCTGCAATCGGCGTGATCTGGCTCGCGAACGCCGTGCTCTTATCGGCGGTATTGATCACGCCGAAAAAGCAGTGGTGGGTCGTGTTCGCCACCACTGCGGTAGCCCACGTCGCCGCCATGAGCGGCGCGGCTCCTCCCTGGCGGTGGGCCTGGCAGATCGTTGGGAACGCCGCATTCATTCTTACAACCGTCGCGTTGATTCGACGCTTCGCGGGACTTCCGCTCCTGTTCGACAGTCGTCGTCAGGTGCTCGCCTACACAGCGCTCGCGTTCGCGATGCCTGCGTTGTTTGCCCCATTGATGCCGGCGTTCGTGAGGGCGGTGCTGCACATCGAGACGACATACAGTCCGGTAAACAGCTGGGTGCGCATTCTCCTGTCGAACGCCACGGCGTTGTTGGTCGTCGCCCCCGCCCTGGTGGTTTGGGGACAGGGCGGCCTCCGGCGCCTGCACGCATTGCCGCCACATCGCTTCACTGAAGCCGCTGCCATCATGTTTGTTGTCGTAGGCGTGGGACTGACAGCCTTCGCGAGCGGCCCGGCGATGGCTCGGTACCCGTCCGTGCTGGCCTGGATCTTCCCGCCGCTCCTGTGGGCTGCGGTCCGGTTTGGACCCCGCGCTGCCGCGACCACGTTGTTTTGTATCGCCGCCCTTTCGCTAATGGGAACGGCCACACGACTGGGACCTTTCGTCCTGCTGACGGAGTCCGGTGGAGTGCTGTCGCTGCAACTCTTCTGGATCGTTCTGTACCTGCCGGTGATGCTCCTCGCCGCGTCGATCCGCGAGCGTGAGCACGCTGAGGCCGCGTTGCAAGAGCAGCGCCGGCAGCTCGCCCACGTCACGCGCGTCGCAACAGTCGGTGAGCTCTCCGGCGCCGTGGCGCACGAACTGCGCCAACCGCTGACCTCGATCCTCGCCAATGCCCGGGCCGGAATGCGGCACCTGCGGGATGGCACCCTGAACGTGCAGGAGGTTCGCGACATACTCGACGACATTGTGCACGACAGTCATCAAGCTGAGACCGTCATCCGGAATCTTCGCTCGTTCCTGCGGAACGGGGCGGCGCATGCCGAGCCGGTGGTCCTCGAGACCGTCGTGAACGACGCACTGGGGCTGGCGCATGGAACCATTGTCATCGCCGGCATCGATGTGCAAACGGAGGTTGCGCCCGGCCTCCCGCCCGTACACGGCGATCCAGTGCAGCTGCTGCAGGTCGTGCTCAACCTCGTCGTGAACAGCTGCGAATCGATGTGCGAGGTCCCGGCGGATGAGCGGCACCTGCGGTTGAAACTCATTCCCAGCACAAAAGGGCACGTTGAGTTGCAGGTCACAGACACCGGTGTCGGACTGCCGTCGGGCGGAGAAGATGAGGTCTTCAAGCCCTTCTTCACCACGAAGGAATCCGGCTTGGGTCTCGGCCTCGCCATCACCCGGACAATCGTGATCGCACATCAAGGCCGGGTGTGGGGGAAGAACAATCCTGGCGGAGGGGCAACCTTCCACGTGGAGCTCCCCGTGAATGGGCCGCGCGCACTGCCAGCGTCGGACAACTCCACGGGTCGGTAGTCGCCCGTCGCGTTACCCCAAAGGATCATTCTCGACTCACTCCTGCGGTGGTAGGAATCCCCGCGATGGTACCCCGTCGAATCATTGAGCTCGCGGTCCTCGCTGTCACCGTCGTCGCGACCCCGGCGGTCGCATGTGTGCTGGGGACGATAGTGGCCGTCACTGCAGGATGCGCGACGGTCGATCTGCGTCACACTCTCGGCAACACCTCGTGGCAGCTCGTGCAATTCGAGGGGGGCGACGGCACTGTACTCACGCCTGACGAGGGGAGCAAATACACGCTGACGTTCAACGCCGACGGCTCACTCGCCGCGCGAATCGACTGCAACCGCGGCCGCGGCACGTGGAAATCAGGAGCGCCGAGTCAGCTGGAGCTTGGACCTATGGCGCTCACCCGCGCGTTGTGTCCTCCGGAGTCGTTGCACGATCGGATCGTGAAGCACCTGCCGTACGTCCGGTCATATGTCATCAAGGACGGCCATCTGTTCCTTTCCTTGATGGCCGACGGCGGGACATACGAGTTCGAGCCCAGGCAGTAGGAACCCCTACGCTACCACGTTCTCCCGCGCCGTCTCCCGGAACCACTCGGCGCTCAACTTTGGGATTCGCTTCTGTGTCTTGAAGTCCACGTAGATCAACCCAAAGCGGTTGCCGTACCCGTAAATCCATTCGAAGTTGTCCTGCGCGCTCCAGAGGAAGTACCCGTGCACCGGTACCCCGTCGGCCGTCGCACGCTGGAGCTGCGTGAGACAGCCTCGCAAGAACATCACCCGGTCCGAGTCGTACACTTTGCCGTTCTCGGCAACGACGTCGGAGGCCGCGCAGCCGTTCTCGGTGATATAGATCGACGTCGCCCCCCAAATCTTCTGCATGTGCCGCGGCGCCCAGTACATGACCTCGGGGTCGAAGATGTGCCACGAGGACATCATCTTGGGATGGGAGGCGTTGATCGGGATCTCCCGGTAGCCTGGCGGCCGGTCCGACGGCTCGACGTACGTAGACGGCCTGTAGACGTTGATGCCCACGAAGTCGAGCGGCGACGCGATCGTCTTCAATTCTTCGTCCGTGAACTTCGGGGTCCCGCCGCCCGACTCGGCTAAATACGCGTCGGTGTACCGCCCTTCGAGCATGACCGTCGTAAAGCCGGCATTGAGCTCGCGCGTGGCTAATTCCGCAGCTGTGACGTGCTCCGGCGTGTCGATGACCGGGACCGCCATGCGGGTGTTCTCGGCGAAGCCCACCTTGGTCCCTGCCGGCCCGTGGGCACGGATCGCCTGCACGGCGAGACCGTGGCCGAGCACGGCGTGATGCCGAACCTGCTTCAGCTCGGCATTTGAAAGCCTGAGCTCGGGCGCGGCACCGAGGTGCGCCGTCTTCCCACCGCCTAGCTTGACCTCGAGCCCCTGATAGCCGCCCTCGACGAACGAGGCGAACTCATTGATCGTGAAGTAGTACTTCACGCGGTCGCCGAGCTGCCCGGCGATGTATCCACCGTAGTCCGCGAACGCCTTCGCGGTGTCCTTGGATACCCAGCCGCGGTATTTGTCCTGCAGCGTTTGCGGAAGATCCCAGTGATAGAGCGTGGCGAACGGCTCGATGCCTTTCGCGCGTAGCTCATCGGTGAGCCGCTTGTAGAAGTCGACCCCCTTCGCGTTCGGTGTGCCCGTACCCTGCGGGAAGATGCGTGGCCAGGCGATCGAGAAGCGATAGGCGGTCGCGCCAATGTCCTTCATCAAAGCAACGTCTTCCTTGTAGCGGTGGTAATGATCGTTGGCGATATCGCCCGTGTCGCCGTTTTGGATCTTCCCCGGCGTGTGGGCGAATGTGTCCCAGATCGACGGGCCCTTGCCGTCTTCGTTCCAGGCGCCTTCGATCTGGTACGACGACGTGGCGACGCCCCAGTAGAAGCCCTTCGGGAACTGCCGCGGCGAGCCCTGCGCCTTCTCGTCCTCCCGTGTCGGGGCTGGTGCGCATGACTCTAGCGTGGGGACCATCGCGCCGACCGCCGTCCCCGCAGCGGCGACCACGAACTGCCGTCGAGTGGAAGGAATAGACATGGACGACCTCCTTTTCAGAATTACGAATCGCCCTTAGGCTCTCTTCGCGCCCGCCCGACGATGATGGTGATGTTGTCGGTACCGCCGCGCGCCAGAGCCATCTGCAAAAGATCCCGACACGCCTGCTCTGCCGAGCGCACCGTAGCGAGGCACGTTTCGAGCTCGATGTCGCTGACGTGCTTCGTAAGCCCGTCGGAGCACAGCAGCAGGACGTTGTCGCGCCGCTGATTCAGTGCCGTGACCACGGGGTCGGCGTTCTGTCCGCCAATCGCACTTGACAGCACATTGCGATAGGGTGAGCGCGCCACCTCCTCGGCTTTCAACGCGCCGCTGTCGACGAAGTCCTGCGCCACCGTCTGGTCGCGCGTGAGGCGCCGCAACGCGCCGTCGCCATACACGTAACAGCGGCTGTCGCCCACCTGCAGCACATAGGCTCGAGGCCAAATGCCAATCGCCATCGTCAGTGTCGTGGCGGGACCAGACTCGTCGTCCGCGCCGCGAAGCGCTTGCACTGCCTTATGCGCCTCTAACGCGGCATTGTGCAGCGCAGTGACGAAGGATGGCTCGTGGTCCGGATCGGCAACGTTGAAACAGCGCAACGTGGATTGCACATACTGCGTGATCGCTTCGACCGCGCGCTGGCTGGCTGCGGCGCCGCCCGCCCGCCCCCCGACACCATCTGCGACGATGCCGAACGTCGCGAAGCGTTCGCCGCGTAGCACCATTTGCGACATCGGGAGGCTCGTCCCATGCACCGCGAGCTCACGATGCAGGGTGCCGATCAGGAAGTGATCTTGATTCTCGGAACGCACCAGGCCCTGGTGCGTGAGACCAAAAAGGTCGAGGTCTTCGTCCCTCGGCTTGAGGTCTGCCGCTAGCGTGGCTTGCAGGACTTCGGAAAGACCCATGTGGACCTACTGCCCGCGTGCGACTCGAGTGGGCTCCTCCACGCCGTTCAGCGTATTCACCACCCGGAACAGATCGCCCACATCATAGAAGTCGACTGCGAGAATGTTCGGAAGGCGGCCGCGTTCTTGGCGACATTCGCGCGCCCGCGCCAGCAGGGCATTGTACGAATTTACGATTTCCGCATTCGATGGACGAGGCGCCGGCGTCGTCTCGATCCAGTTGTTGATCTGGAAGAACGGCGCGGTCGCCGGGCCGCGATTGGGCCGGCAAGAAAAGTCCGCCGGCTTGTGGAACGTGTACGGCGTCTCCTGCATTGACTCCCAGGCAGGACGAAGCCATGGAACGCCGTGCCTTCCGGACTCGATGAACACCACCAACCGTTGGCCCCAGTCGATCAGGTCGCGCAACGTCGGGAACGGTCTGGTGAGTGCCCCCGTGTAGATCAGATCCAAAAGACCCGCATCCTGAAAAGCCACCGCGAGATCTTGAGGTGCGACGTAATCCTCGACAACAATGACCACGACCTCACCGGGGTGCGTCACCATGTACTCCTGAATGCTCTTCAGTGTCGGGCCGACGGGATAGGCGCCGAGCTCGCAGAATCCGTGACAGAAGTAGAGCCCCGACGCACCAGTTTCGTGACCGAGAAAGCGGTTGCGGATGCGGACCGCGGCGTCCGTCGCGTCCGGGCCGAGTGCGCCCCGAATCTTGTCAACCGAGCCCCCTTCCCGATCGAAATCGGTGATGATGTGCTGCTCGGCCGGAACGCCGTAGTGTACGTCGATCAGGAGCGTCCGCACTCCATCCTCGAGTTGGCGGGCCAGGGCGTGATTTTGATGGGGGAACAGCCAGCCCGGGATTTCGGCGTTGGACATGGCGTTGTGCGCGCCGGCGAACACGAGCTGGTCGAGGCGCCGGTTGCACAACTTCGCGAATCCGTTGCACGTGGTCGGGACCCCGGCGTCCTCGAGTGGCGCGGCCGGCGCGCGGAACACGAATAGCGCGGCACCACCCAGCGCGACAACGAGCACCGCGGCGACCGCAGCCAGGGTGCGCCAGGCCCTCGCGTCGGTGCGTACAGTGGGCGCCGCCGATGTCGCCATCGGCACGCCGGTCCGCGACAACACCAACCGGAAGACTTCGCGTAGTCCGACGTAGACGAGGAGCAGTCCGGTCACGGCGATGACGCCCGTCGTCGCACGGCCCGGACTGACGATGGCGTAGGTTCCCGCCGCGAGGAGCAGAATCGCCCGGCCGATTTGCATGCGCGGGTCAAGGGGAGTCGTCAGCCAACGCCACAGCGCTTTGAATCGTACGAAGGGATCCACTGCCTCGAGCATCGTTCCGCCAGCAGCCGCGAGCACGACCGCGGTGGAGCCCGCAATCAGCGCCAGTGGTTTGACCGGCATGAAAAACGCTGTCCAAAGGCCGTGCACCACGCCGCGGAGGGTTGCATCCGGTGTAATGGCCGCGGCGACAATGCGCCCCGCCGGCAGGACGGCGATGAGAGCCAGGGCCACGGCAAACAGTGCGCCTCCCGCTCGCACGAGCGCGCTCTGTCGCTCGGGCGCGGCCCAGATCGAGGCGATCACGGCAGTGAGGCCGAGCAGCAGCAGCGCCCAGGCGCCCCACAAGATCTTTCCGACGAGTGCCCAGGCGTTGATGAACCGCGTGAACGTGCGCTCGGCCGCCGGCGAGGCAAGCGACGTTTCCAGGGCGGGAGGAATCTTGGCCGCGAGCTCAGGGTTCACGTTCTGGAGCGCGCCGCGCACCATGACCGAGACATCGGGGAGCGACAAGATCACATTCTTGGCCGCCGACTCGAACAGCGAACGGTGCGCCGCACGTGCCGACGTTCGCACCACCGCCCGGAACGGGGCGGACGACACAACGGTGTTCACAGCGGGCTGGAGGATCGAGCGGACGCTGACCAGGTTGGGTCGCTGCGCAACGATTGCATCGGTGATTCGGGCGGCAACGTAGCCGGAAACGCGGGGATCGGAGAGAGTCGCGGCCACTCGGCGCGCGAAGGGATCCGGTCGGACGATGCCGCGAGCACTACCTCCGACAATCAGAGCCGTCCAGATGCAGACGGCTCCGAGGATCAACAAGATTGTCGATTTCCGGACCGATCTGGCGGGCGCCATGAGGCAAATGATGGCCGTCAGCCAGTCGGCGGGTTACTGCACCAAGGGTCAATAGTCGCTCCACTCGGCCGATCGTAGGGTGGCCTCGTGCTCCTGCTCCCAATCGCTGCGATCGTAGCGCAATCCGTCGCAGTCCCGCCCAACTTGATCCTGACCAACTACGATCGCCTTCCGGTCGGTCAACGCGAAGGCATCGAGGCGGGAGCGTTCCTTGCCCGGACGAACGACGCAGGGGCTAACTGGTACAATCCTGCCGGACTCGGGAACAGCGTTGAAACGTCGTTGAACGCGGGCGCCACTGCGTACGAGTGGACCAAGATGGGCATCGAAGGCTTCGGCACCACGCAGGGGCGATCGCGCATTAACACCGTCGGCACGCTGATCAGCGTCGCGATCGGCAAGGGAACCATCAAGTCGGACGAATGGCGTCTGGGCTTTTCTTTGGCGCGGCCAATCGTGTGGCGGCCCAGCAGTATTGATTTCGCGTTCTCACCCACCGCCAACCAAGTGGTGTCGTACGCCTCCGATGCCGATTTCAACGTCATGATCCCTGGCATCGCGATTGCATACGCTCCCGGAGGAGTCAGCAAGGGTCGATTCCGGATTGGAGCAGGCCTCGGGATGGCCATCACGTCGCTCAGTCAGAACCAATCGATTTCGTCCCGGGTGACCACGACAACCAGCGCCTCGCTCACCGAGCAGAGTTTTTCCGCGGAGGGGTCGACCTGGCAGCTGCAACCGTCCGGCGGCATGCAGTGGGATGCAACACCACGCATCATTCTCGGTGCGCGTGTGGTCGCGCCGGGCATCCGGATCCTCGGCAGTACGCGCATGACGCTCGCGACTTCACAATTCACGTCGCCTACTTCGACCGATCTGGTCTTCCGTGACGACAAGGCCACGTTTGAGTACAAGCGCCCGCTTGAGGCGTCGGTCGGTGCAGCCTACCGCGCCAGCAGCATGGAGCTCGAGCTGGACGTCCACTATTACGGCGCACTCAACTCGTATGAGCTGTATTCGAGTGACAGCCTGGGGACGTTGACGACGGTCGACAACACCGGGACACCGACCGTCACGAACCCCGCATTCATTCCAACGGTCAATAGCGCGCGGGCCGTGACCAACGTTGCGGTCGGCGGACATTACCGCCTCTCGCAGTCGCTCCGTGTTCACGCCGGGTTTGCGAGCGACCTCTCGCCAGTGGACGATGAGGCGCAGTCGATCTTTCGCAAAGTGGATTTGTCGCGCTTCACGACGGGTCTTTCGCTCACAGGACAGCGCATATCCGGGTCGCTCGGTCTCGGGTATTCGGTGGGTAGCGGCACGCGCGAATTCCTGGGACCCGCGACCGGCGAAACGCGGCTCAAGATCAAGACGGTGAACGTGCTCTTCGGGCTCTCGTTCGCCTTCGGCCGGTAGTGCCAGTAGTTCTCAGGGCTTGCCCGAAGAGGCAATTTTCCCCCTAGCTGATCTGCCGTATCGACGATAGCATGGATCTCATCGAGACTTCCGGGGCCTGTCGCAAGGGGAGAGGTACATGAATTTGCGGAAGGCGGCAGGTCCCGCTCTCCTCGCTGCCATGGTGGCCATGGCCTGTGAGGGACGCGCTAATCCGATCATTGGTGTGGTAAGCGACTCCTCGCTAATCGGCGGCGGCAACACGCCACCCGCGGTCGCGACGGTCCTGATCGTCGACAACGAATTCCAACCGACTCTCGCGGTTGTGCGGACTGGCGGCGTCGTCGTCTGGGTTTGGGGAACGGGCGTCACTGGTCAGCACAACGTCACGTTCGCAGACTCGTCCCGCGCGAGTCCTACCCAGACGCAGGGGACGTATAGCGCCACATTCCCGACCGCCGGCACCTTCGATTTCATTTGCACGATCCATCCCACGATGACCGGGAGTGTGGTGGTCAGGTAGCCCGATCTTTAGTTCGCATCCCCAGGCCCGAGGCCCCAGGCCCCAAGCCCCGCCTTCCCCAAGGTCTCATGGCTGTATTGCGCATGTTCAGGGCAGGTTGTCCCAAAGTGCCACCCCTGACTTCCCACAGGAGGACGTCCCCGTGATTCGACAACTCACCGCGCTCACCGCCGTGCTCGCTGTCGCGTGTGGCGGGCCGGACATCACCGTTAGGCGCGATTCCAACGTGCCCATTCCGAAACCGGCGACGTGGGCTTGGGGCGCGCGCGATACCGTAAGCCATTACGAGCTCGATCCCGTCGCCCAGAATGGCATGCTCCATCAAAAGGTCCGGGAGTCCATCGAGAGCACCCTGGCAAGCAAGGGATGGAAGAAGTCCGACGACCCTTCCCAGGCGCAGGTCATCGTGACGTATCACGTCGGTATCAAGCGGACGACTGAGATGCAGGGCACGACGACAACGACCGGCGGTGGGTGGTGGGGCGGCTACGGTTGGGGCGTGTACGGCGCTCCGACGTACTCCTCGACGACCATGAGGCCGGTCGACTACACAACCGGAGGACTGCTCGTCATCGTGCGTGACCGGGGCACCGGCAACATCGCGTGGGAGGGTGTCTATAAGAAGGAAGTCACGAATCTCGAGCGCGTGAGGCTGGAGAACGTGCCCAAAGCCGTCGACGAGCTACTCGCCGATCTCAGGTGATGAACCGCGGTGACGGTCGTGCCGGATAACGTCCCGGCACGACCGCGTCGCTCCCGCCACATCCGTGAACCCATCCATTCTGAGCAGCTGCGTGGCCGCGCTGGTGCTCTACGGCAACCTCAAGACCGAAACGATCAACGGGTACGCCGAGTTCAAGCGGGGCGACACGCTGATCGTGGAGGGCCAGCGCGTTGTCGCTACGGCGACGACAAAACTGAAAGGCGTCAAGCGCATCGCCGACATTCCGCTGGGCTATGAAGTGAAGGTCCATGGGCAGCGCAACCCCTCAGGGGTTCTCATCGCGCAGCAGATCGAGGCGAAAGCGAACGGCAGTGGCGGCACCGAGCAACAAATCATCGCCGCCAGCAACGAAGCCGAGCAGACCTGGGTCAAAGAGCGCATGATGTTCGAGCCGGCCGACAGCGGGAAGATCATCAAGATCGGTGACATTCTCGAATCCGGGCCGTACGTCACGCGCGCCCGCACGATCATGGATCGGATCCGGCCGTCTTACATCCCCGCCAACGCGCTACGTGTCCGGGTCGTGAAAACAGATCAATGGAACGCCTCCGCGATGGCGAACGGCGCGGTCTGGGTGTTCACGGGACTCATGGACGCGATGAGCGACGACGAGTTGGCGATCGTGCTTGGGCACGAGCTCACCCACTACAGCCACGAGCACATCCGGCGGCAGATGAGTAAGGGCACGTTTGCGCAGATTCTCGGCGCCGGCGCTGCCATCGCCGCATCGCAGATCAAAGACCCGACCGCGCAGCAAGTGGCGGCATTCGGTGGACAGCTGGGTCTCTCCGCGCTCATGACCGGCTACAGCCGCGATTACGAAGACCAGGCCGACCGGGTCGGGCTACGCTACGTGTACGAGGCGGGCTTCGACCCCACCAAGGGACCAGGACTCTGGGAGAAGTTCAAGCAGAAGTACGGCGAGACCGACAAGATCACCAACTTCTTCACCGGCGATCACTCGCGGCCCACCGAGCGGATTCGCAACATTCAGCGGCAGATTCAGCTGAACTACACGACGCACCGCAACTAGAACGTCCAACCGATAGTGAGCGCGACCCCATAGTCGTGCTTCGCGGCCGTGGCGGATTTCGGCCGGCTGTCGAACCTGTAAAACACGGTAAAACCGGTATTAAAGTCCCGGATGAACTCGTGCGTGAGACTCGCGTCCAGGTCGGCGCGGATACGGCCAAGATCCGTGAGGTTCGGATAAAGCGTGACCGTCGTCTGGATATCGGTCTTGGGATAGTCACGCTTGAAATAGGTCCCCTCCCCGGTGATGAGCATCTCGAGGTTGGAGGCGGCCGAGCTGCCCTCAAAGCGTTCGTTTGTGAACGCCAGCCCGGCCAGGGTACGCACCTCGACTCGATTGGTCTGTACAAGGAATCGCCCTCCCCCTGCCCCCACCAGGGCGCGCAACGCCAAGTCGAGCTCCTTGTTCTGTTCGAGTTGCCCGGCCGCCGTCAGCAGCCAGCGCGCCTGTAGAAAGCGGAGCTCACTGAGCGCCAGCGAATTGCGGCTCGTCTGGGCCGCGCCTTCCTGCGCCTGGAAGTAGGTGCTCGACTGCAACTCTGTCAGCCGCAGCCGCGTCCGGTGCTGCGCGTCGAGGTCCAATCCGACACTGCGCAGTTTATTCGCTCGTTGAAAAGTCACATTGAGGTTGAGCCTGCCGTCGACCCGCGCCCAAAAGCCGAGGCCGATCGGATAGATGCGGACAACGCGTAGAATGTCGAGCGTATCGATGAACGAAGTCACTGCCACGACCATTCGCTGGTTCACGCCGGCCGATTGCAGCGCGCCGTAGTAGCGCCGTCCGCGCTCGTCCTCCACTTCGAAGTAGCGCGGACTCACGATGCGGTGCACCTTGTCCCACTTGATGGTCAACGTGCCCACATCGTCCGTCTTGTAGGTCAGTGCACCGTGATCGAGGCTCTTGATTTCACCGACAATGCGATCGCCGTTGCGGATGACTACCGTGTCGACCTTCTGCGCAGCGAGCGGCGTCGCCGCCAACCACGCGCCGAGCACTCCTGCGACGGCGATCGGGAGTCGGCGCATGGGCCCCAAGCATGCGCGCCGTGCCGCATGGGCGCCACTCGCGATGCATTAGCCCAAGGTGCAATGCCCGCAATCGGGCCTCAGAGCAAGAGTTGCGCTGATGGAAGCTGGCGGAGATCGGTGAAGGTCCTCACAGGAGGAGTCATGCGCATCAAGCTCAGCGTGGTCGCACTATTCATTGCTGTTCCGGCGCTCGCTGCCCAGGAGCCAGCTCCCGCAGCGCCGCCGGCGGGCGACGGATCCTGTCCGCCGGGCTACACCTGTCAGTCGATGCCGTCACGCGCCTCGCAAATGGGACTGTACGTATTCCCGAGCGCCGGTCAGACCAAGGGAGTACAGCTCAGCGAGGAGCAGCAGTGTTACGACTGGGCGCAGCAGCAGACCGGTATTGATCCCACCAAGGTGACGGCGAATACCGACTCAGCAGCCAAGGCCGCGGGCCAGGCAGCGTCCAGCGCGACTCAGGGGGCAGCGGTCGGTGGCGCGGCGCGCGGTGCTGCAGCCGGCGCATTGATCGGCGCGGCGGCGGGCGACGCGGGCACGGGAGCGGCAATCGGAGCGGCCAGTGGCGCGATAGCAGGCAGGCGCGCCCGCAGGGGAGCGAAAGCTCAGGCCGAGCAGGCGGGCGCCAACCAGGCAGTCGCCGTGGCGAATGACAAGATCGTGCAGGTCAAGAAAGCAATGACCGCGTGCCTCGAGGGCAAAGGCTACACGGTCAAGTAGTCAGCCTCAGAGGATCTTGTCTTGTAGCACGACGCGGATGACCAGCGCCGTGAGAATGCCTGTGCCCGTCACCGGCGTCACACCGGAGTTGTTTCCGGTCGCGGCAATGCGCATCCAGAGCGTATCACTCGCGAACAGGCTGTAGATCGCGGGACTCAAGTCACCAGTGATCGGCACGGGGACCGTGTTGGTGCCGCTGACATTCGTCGGCGGAATGTCGAGCGCCGAGGCCGCGGTCATCGTTCCCGCGGAGTCCGACGCGAAGAAGATGGAGAAGCCGACTGTCCCTGTCCCCCCGCTGTTCACCAGATTGGCATTGCCGATCGTGATACGCACGGAGTCGACCACCGAGCTGCCGAAGCCCGGAGGCAGCTGCACCCGGGAAAATGTAGAAACACTCGCGGACGACGCCGGCGGAACCACGTACGGGATCGTATCAGCCCCCGTCCCCGCCATGAAGCTGTAGATGTCGACGTTGAAAATCGCCTTTCCCTGTCCGCAACCGGTGACGAGCACCAGTAACGCAGCCGCAGCAAGAGCCTTCATGGGTTGCCCCTTAATAGACTGAGATCGAAGTGGCCATCGTCATGGCGCGCTGGTCGGACAGTGACGGGCTGTGGGTCCAGACGCCCACGTCCAGACCAAACGCCCCCAGGCGGAGTCCACCGCCAAAGCCGAACTGGATTTTCTTCCGCTGATCGCGCGCAACGCCGCCGCGTACTGCAAACGGCCCGTAGCGTTGCTCGGCACCGACGTGAATGACGGTGCCCCGTCCCGCATTGAAGACGTCGCCGCCGACGGTGGTGCCGGTTCCCATCCGGAGCGCCGCGTTGGCGATGTAGCTGATCGGCAATTTGGTCTTGGTCTCGACGTGGTTCGCCAACATGGTGGTGCTGATCGAGTCGCCGTTCGGATCGTACAGGATGCGCTGGATCTTCGTGTCCGACCACGTGAGCTCGGCGCCAATGTCGTTCGCGCCGATTCCCACCTCGAATGGCCCTGAGATCCACGCGATACCCACATCGGCGCCGACCCCTCGTCCGTTGGGCTTGTTCGATGTCCGCACCAGCCCGTCGAACAGCATGGTCGGCGTCACGCCGAAGATCGGATCGCCCACTGTGAACCCCGCGGGACCGACGCCACGGCCGTACGTGGCCCCGAAGTAGTAGTGCGCCGCGGCGCCGAGGTAGACGCCATCGTCCGCGTTCTCATTCGGTGCGGTCCGGCCCGGTGCGCTGTCCGCGATCGCCGGGCGGGGGCGCCAGATGCGACCGGAGTAGCTCAGGGTCGGCGTGAGACCCGTCTGCGCGATCGCATCAGTAATAATGAAGTAGCTGCTGTCGGGGCGAACCGGGACGGTGTCTTTGAGCACACTGCGCAACGCCGAGTCGAGCGTGAGGCTGAGATCGTAATGGACGAATCCCATGATGCTCAGATTGAAGCCACCGAAGCCAAATCCCATGTCCACTAGTCGGCCGCTGGTCCCAAAGCCAAAGGAATGATCGGGAATCAGCACCCTAGTCTGGCCGAGGTTCATGATCAGCTGATTCTTGCCGATCGTGAACTCGATGTCGTTCGTGGGCGTGGGCGGCTTGCGGATGTCCAGAAACACCGGCGGGTTCAACACGAGGTTGAGCAGCTCGATCGGATTGAACGCCGCGGAATCCGGATTGAACGCCGGATCGTTGGTCAGCTGGTTGATCGGATGTTCTCTGAAGAAGTCATACAGGCCGAGCGGCACGGGAATCGTGATCCTCGGCGCGCCGGTGCCGCCGCCCGAAAGGTTCTTTACCGCGCGATACGCCGGATTGTAGCGTCGCGCGTTGCCATCCCGTCCTAAGGACACTCCGCCCATGCCAAGGCGGCGCGCGTCAAACGACAGCTGCGCGTCGGCCGCTCGGGGAACCAGCACGAGCGCGGCGAGAGTGAGAGCGATACCTGCGATTCGCACACGACACCTCGGACAAGGGTAAGGCCGCCAAAACCCAGCACATTGTGTCCGTTTTTCGGAATCCGAGGTGTGAGGAAGGTCACCCTGCGGGATTTGGGGGCGCCGTTTGGAGCGTCAGAGTGACCCGTGTCCCTTTGCCCGGCTCGCTATCGAGGGTAATCAGCCCCCCCCAGCTCTCGACCAGCCGGCGGGCAATGGCGAGGCCCAGGCCGGCTCCGCTCGAAGTGGTTGAGAACGTCGGCTCGAACACCCGCGCCAGCAGCTCCGGCGGAATGCCTCGGCCGTCGTCCGCCACCGTCAGTTGGCGACCGCTTGCGGCCACCTGTACCGTCACCCGTTTTGCGTCGGCATCGCGCGCGTTCTCGAGCAGATTCACCAACACTTCCTTGACTTCATCTTTGCGCGCGAGTGCCGGGATGCCATTGGAGGCGATTACCTCGAAGCGGGTCGGCGAGCCGAGCTCATAGAGCTGCACGACTTCCCGTGCGGTCGCCGCGAGATCGACGGGCTCGAGCGGCAATTGCTCACCGGACTGGGGAGCGCCAAACCGCGAGAATGCGCGGGCGATCCCATCCAGGCGGTCGATCTCCGCGAGAATGCGTCCGGCCGTTTCGTCCAGCGTCGCGGCAAACGCCGGCGATTGCGCTTTGCCGCGCACGCGCTGCAGATGCTGGATTCCGAGCCGGATGGGCGTGAGTGGATTCTTGATTTCGTGTGCGACCTGACGCGCCATCTCTCCCCAGGCGAGCACGCGTGCCGCGCGTGTCAACGCCGTCGCATCGTCCAGCGCGATCACGCAGCCGTCCGGGGCTGTCCCGAGCAACGCCAATTGCACGCGAATCTGCCGCCCGCCGACGTCGAACTCTCGTTCCTGAATGACATCGCGGTTCTCGCTGATGAATGCGGCGACTGCTCGCCACACCGGCGTCCAACCCGCCGGTGTGGCCTGCGGGAGGACCTCGCCGGGCGAGAATGTTTCGGTGCCGCCCAACACCAGCTCAGAAGCGCGAGGATTCGCCATCGTCACCCGGAGTGCGTCATCGACGGCGATCACGCCGGTCGCGACATTCGCCAGCACGCGCGCCGTGCGACTGCGCGCTTCCTCGAGCGCCGCCTGGCTGCGGCGCACGTCAGTGACCATGCGGTCGAACGCGCTGAAGACCGGCTCGAACTCACGCGGCGTTCCGGCCGGGAATGCCGGCGGCTCACTCCCCCGCCCCACGGCAAGCGCGGCCTCGCGCAATGCGGCGACCGGCTCCGCCAGCCGGCGCGCGGCCAGCCCCGCGAGATAGATCGCAGCAGCCAAACCAGCGAGCGTGCCGAGGACGAGTGCAAGCGCGACATCTCGCTGTTGCTCCCGCACCATTTCATCGTTCAACAGTTGCGGGACGGCAAGAACCACTTGATCGCCGCGCGGCTCGGCCGCAACCATGCGGTACCCCACGCGGGTGGGACGGCCGGCGGTGGTCGCGTCCATCGTCAGCTCGAGATTGTCCGCAAGCATCATCCGAAATGCATCAGGATTCAGGAAGGGATCGACCAAACCAAGCTCCGCCAGAACGGGCGAGCTCGTGGCGACGAGTACGCCCCGGCGGTAGAGCCAGAGCTCCGCATCGAGCCGTCGCCCCAGCTCGACGATCGATGGACGCACGTCATCGGGGGGGCCCTGCGCGATCACTTCCGCACCGGATGCCGCGTCGCGCACGGTCTGACGAATGAGCAGATCCCCGGCGCGCCGCGCCTCGTCCGCAAGGCGCGTAGCGCTCCAGGCGGCGAACGCCAGCACCGGTAACACGAAGAACGCAGCAAGCACCGTCGTCAGCTGCGCTCGATAACTCGTCCGGAGCGTGGTGATGATCGCGGGCACGGGGACGCGCCATCCCCGCGCGATGAGCAGACCGACGAGCCATACGCCGGCCAGCAACACGACATCGAACCCCGCCACGAGCACGCCACGGACAAGCAACGCCCAGGGACTCTGGAGCGACACGCCGAGGTGGACGTGACGCACACCCTCGGGCAGCTCGATGTCCCGTTCGCCACGCGCCGACCACCCCGCACGTCGCCACTCGAGCGATCCCATTGCGGCTGGCATGTTCGCATCGGCGAGCGGGGATAGCGCGATCGTGTACGGAGGCTCGATCCCGGGATCGCCACGCAGAAAGCGCGCAACCCGATCCGGTGGCAAGAGTCGGGTGCGTGGGCCGACGCCGACCGTCAGCACGGTACCATTGCGCAGCGGCACGATGAGGACGTAGTGAACACCCGGCGTGCGTTCCAGTCGCTCGACGCACGGTCCCGCGACCGTCTGGACCAGCGTCGACAGCAGCGCGCGAGGAAGGTCGAGGTCGGCGAGGTGGAGCTCGGCGAGTGGTCGTCCGCGCTGCCCCAGGCGCGCATCTCCACCTTCCCAGAGCGCGAGCGTGGCCGGGTAGTCTTGCCCAATCAGTGGGGAGCCGACCCAAAGCGCATACAGTTCGCTCGCGCTGCCGGGCGGTGGGTGTGAGGGAGCGGCCACTTCCTGACCGAACCGCTCGAGCAGGGCAACCGCCACCGCATCACCTTCTTTTCCCAGTCGCAGCGCGTCGCGGCTCGCCAAGGACAACCGCCCCTCCACCGCCGCGCCCCACGTAACGAGGGCGGCCGCCGTTCCGCCGACGATCGCCATTCCGACGAGTGCCCAGCGCCGCGGCGCCGGCACAATCACGCCCGCGAGCGCCGGCAGCCAGAGGAACGTGTACCACTCGGGCCACGCCCCATGAGGACTCCAAAGCCACAGACCGCCGATCGTCGCTAACGCGCCCCACACACAGGCCGCAGGCAATGCCCAGGGGACCCGCGCCGGTTCCTTGGCTCCTCGCACGAGTGCGGCAGCGAGGAGGATCAAGGCCATCGCAGTCACCGCCAACGCTGCCTGCCACGAAAGCCAAAGGCCGAGACTCACGCCGCTGGCCGGCGGCGCAATGCCGCGACCGAAGTAACGCACCAGATAGGGCGCCGCGAGGATGAGTAGGGCCGCCGCCGCGGTGCCCCACCAGCGGCGTGGCAGTCCCCGGCGCCACAACCACGCGGCACCGAGCAGCAACAACACCCCAGCGACGAAAAGCGAGCCGGCCGATGTCCCCAGAAGGCCCGCGACCGGGCGGTAGAATGTCGCAGGAGTAAAGAAGGAAGAGGGCCCGACGGGTGCCCGGAACAATACCCAGGCTGCGACGAGCACCACGCCCCACCGCCAAGCACCAGGCGTCGCGGCTCCCAGCAGCAAGAGCAGCATCACACCCATCGCGATGCGCGCAAGCCGCGTCGTTTGCTCCAGCGCTCGCAGCTTCGCGTCGCCCTGCGACGGCGGGATCGTCAGGACAGAGAACAGCGTGTCACCGCCTGCGCAGCCGCTCGGAGGAGCGCAAATCTCGAACACGCTCGAGTCGCGGGGTCCCTGGCCGGCCGGGAAGAATCGCAAAGACACGTCGTGCGCGCGAGCGAACGCTGCGCCGAGCGAGTGATCGCCGTCGGCTACGGCCGGCGCCGCCGATAGCAAGACGCTTCCCACTGCCGTTCCCCGTTGCGTCTGGCGCCGCGCCTCGAGCAGCGCATAGAATGGAGTCATGACCGCTTGTAGCTCGGTCGTGCCCAGCTCGGGGATCACGCGGTGGCGTCCCGCCCACGCGATCGGATTCGCATCGGGTGATTCGTCGACGACCGCGACGCTGTGCTCGATCGGGAAGCTGGAGGCCGCGGCATGCTCGAGACGGTCGAAGACGGCGTCGCGCGGTAGCAGCGCCGAGATACTCCCGCGCTCCGCGAGTTGCCGCGCCTGCGCGATCGCTTCGCCGAGGGATTTCTGCAGCGCGCGTGACGTTCCGGGCACGGCGTGCTCGCGTAATGCCGGCCAGCAACACTCGATGCGCCACACTCGCACTGCCCCGCGCACCAGCAGAGCGCCCAGCATCACGCCGGCTAAGCCTGCGCCAATAGTGATCGGCTGCCGCAGCATGGGCGTCCGCAACGTCAGCACGAGTGCCGTGAGGCCGGCGACTCCGGCCAACGCCGCCCAGACCGCGGCATCGCCGCGCAGCCATTCCGCGGCCGCGAGACTCGCCAAACACCCGGCGATTACAACGTGAGCTTGCCGCTGCACCTGAGTTTCCTCACCCCCGAGGCTGTGCGCACCGCGCTGGCACGCGACTCACGGTTGTTGGTGCCGGTGGGCACCTGCGAGCAGCATGGGCCGCACCTCCCGCTTGGTTGCGACACCCACATCGTCGAGCGCCTCGCCGACGACCTATCCGCCGGCTTCGGTATTCTGCGCGCACCGACAATCTCGTATGGCGTCAACACGGCGACTAAGCGTCGCTATCCCGGCAACGCCACTGTCCGGCGCAAGACCCTGCACCGCTGGATGAATGATCTGCTTGGCTCGTGGGAGCAATGCGGCGTGGGCACCTTCATTATTCTTACCGCGCACGGGCACGACCCCCATCAGGAAGCCCTCTCGACCCTGCGCACCCGCCGCGCGCGCGTGTTCACCGTCGACGTGTTCGCCCTCGACTTCACCGGGTATCTCGAAGAACCGCAGGGTCCTACGCACGGCGGCGAACTCGATACATCGCTCATGCTGCACATCGCCCCACAACTCGTCCGCATGGAACTTGCCCAGGACTTCGCGCTGAGCGAGCGCCAGGTGGCCCGCTTCCGTCGCCGGGGCGCCGGCTCGGTCCCCGCCCAGTCTCCGGGGTCACTCGGGCGCCCCAGCCTCGCATCGGCGGAAAAGGGAGCGCGCCTGTATAAGATGATTCATGACCGTATCGCGACGCGAGTTTTGGGAGCGGTGGCAGCATGACTGGGTGCTTGCTGCTTCTGGCACTCGTGCAGCAGCCAGGCGGATTGGGCACCGCCGTAGACGAGGGTGTGCTGATCGTTCGCCAAGATACGCTCGAAGTGGCCCGTGAGTCGTTCCGCTTGACGCTTGGCCGCCTCTCGCGAGGCGAGACGGGGTGGATCCTGGCGACCACGATCCGGTACGACCGCGCCCGGCCGGTGATTGTGCTCGCCCCTATTCTCGAAGTGAACGGCGATACAATGCCGGTCACGTTGCAGTACGACGTCGCAGATCCTCGACAACCCTCTCGGGTCCTCGGCCAGCTGGGGAGGGGGCGTTTCACGGTTCGGTACGTCACTCGCGAGACCGAGCGCGCCCGGGAATTCCCGATCGGCACGCACGCCGTCGTGCTCGACGACTCCGTCTTCGCACTCTACCTGATTCCCGGATGGCTCGCGACCACGCAATCGACCGTGTTGACCGCAATTCTGCCACGGTCGCTGCGACGTGAGACGGTCCAGGTGCAGGACCAAGGGGTCACCGCCACGACCCTCAACCGCAACCCCGCCCAGCTGCGTCAGATCCTTGTGACCCGAGAAGACGGTCATACCGTTCACCTCTGGTTGGACACGGCCGGCAGGCTGATGAAGGTCGAAATCCCCTCAGAGCGCCTCATCGCCGAGCGTCTCGCAGGCGGTTGACCTTGCTGGCGGAGTACCCCCGGCTAGGTTCCGTCGCAGGCCGAAACCCCTTCTCGCACATGCGCGTAAGGGGGTCCGACCTCACGACATATCTTTTGCAAGGACGACCATGAACCGCTTGTTGATCGTGGCAGGCCTGTTTGCGGCCGCCACCCCTGTTGCTGTTTTCGCCCAAAAACCTGCAACCGCCCGTCCCAACACCGCGGCCCTCTCACTCGCTGACGCTATTTCGGTCGCCAAGGAGCACAATCCGGGATATCGGCGCGCGCAGAACAATCGGGGGCCAGCCTCCTGGGCCGTGCGCAGCGCTTATTCGAGCCTGCTCCTCCCGGATTTCCGCGCTTCGGGAGGGATGACGTATACCGGTCCCGGCTCCCAGACGTTTTTGGCTCAGAGCTTCTCGCAGTCCGTGTCGACACTTTCCTCTTTTTATGACCTGAGCCTCACGTATCAACTGTCTGGCACCACGCTGTCGCAACCGGGTCTCGCGAAGGCGGAGCAGCGGGCGACCGATGCCGATATCGCCGGTGTCGAGAACGTGCTCATCACCGGCATCACGCAGCAGTACCTCACTGTGCTGCAGTCGATCGCCCAGGCCGATCTGGCCCGCAAGACACTCGAGCGCAACGAGGAATTTCTCAAGCTCGCGCAGGCGCGGTATGGCGTCGGCCAGGCCACGCTGATCGATGTGCGGCAGGCGCAGGTCGCGCGGGGTCAGGCGGAAGTCGCCTTACTCCGGGCGCAAACGGTGGTGAGCGTCGAGAAGCTGCGCTTGTTCGAGCAGATGGGGGTCACGCCACCGGTCGATGTCGCGACCGTGCAACTGACCGACTCGTTCCGCGTGCAGAGCCCGACGTGGCAGCTGACCGAACTGCTGACGATGGCCGAACAGCAGAATCCTTCGCTGAAAGCGCTGCGGGCACGGGAGAACGCAGCGGCGTGGGGCGTTCGCGCGGCGTCATCCGCGTGGGGACCGGTCGTCAGTGCATCGGCGGGCTGGTCCGGATTCACGCAGCAATTCACGAACGTAGATCCCCTGATCGCCAGCGGGCAGCAGGCCGCCAACGCGCAGTACGGCGCATGCCTGTCGAACGACTCTGTTCGCACGGGCGCCGGATTGTCCGCGATGGGCTGCGGATCGTACCAGTGGAATCCAGTCGTCGATGAAAAGCGACTGCGCGACGCGAATTCGGTCTTTCCGTTTCAGTTCACGGAGCAACCGTTCCAGGCGCGCCTG
Organism: Gemmatimonadales bacterium; assembly: GCA_035259785.1. Lineage (GTDB taxonomy): Bacteria > Gemmatimonadota > Gemmatimonadetes > Gemmatimonadales > GWC2-71-9 > 20CM-2-65-7. Next base: position 15,059 of record DATFVZ010000100.1, on the reverse strand, counting down.
ACGATCAGCATGCCGATCTTCACAAACTTTGCGCAGGAGCTGCGTGTCTCGCAGGCGCGGGCCGATCGCAATGATCTCGAAGAGTCGGTGCGCGCGCGGGGACTCGCCGTGCAGACTGACGTCAGCCAGGCCTACCTTGCGCTGCAGACCGCGTATCGCACGGTGGGCCTCCAGGACACGAACCGCACCGCCGGCCGGGAACAGCTCCAACTCTCGACCGAACGTTACCGCGTGGGGTCGGGGACATTCTTCGACTTGCTCGATGCGCAGGTGCAAGCATTGCGCGCCGAGAGCGACTACGTGAACGCCACGTATGATTATCACAAGGCCGTGGCCGCGCTCGAAGCGGCGGTCGGTCGTACTTTGCGTTAACGCGAGAGGATAGATTCCGACATGTCCAAGCGAAACAAAGTGTTGTTGGGTGGTGGTGGGGCCGCGCTGCTCGTCGTGCTGGTGATGGTCAGCGCCAGCGCCAAACGGGAAAAGGGGATCGAGGTGCGGTTCGAGCAGGTCGGCCGCCGCGATCTCGTTGCCGCCGTTACCGCCAGCGGGAAGATCCAGCCCAAGAAGAAGGTCGACGTCAGTGCCGACATCACGGGCCGGATCACGCGGATCGCGGTCCGCGAGGGCGATCTGGTGGAGAAGGGTCAGTTCCTGCTCCAGATCGACCCCACGATCTACCAGGCCAACAAGCAGCGCGCGACCGCCATGATGTCGTCGGCGGAGGCGAGCGCGGTCCAGGCGCGCGCCAATCGCGATCAGTCGCAGCGCAGCCTGCAGCGCACCAAAGAGCTGCGCGAGCAGAATCCGAACCTGGTGTCGCAGGAGCAGCTCGAGCAGGCCCAGACCGCGTTCGACATCGCCGAGGCGAACTTCACCGCCGCGAATCACGGCGTCGAGCAAGCGCGCGCCGGCCTGCAGGAGGCCAACGACCAGCTCTCGAAGACGCATCTCGTTGCCCCAATGGACGGACGCGTGACGCGGCTCGCGGTGGAAGAGGGCGAGGTCGCGGTGCCCGGCACCTTCTCACGTGAGACGGGGCTGCTGCTCACGGTCTCGGACCTCTCGGTGATTCAGACGACCGTCAACGTGGACGAGACCGACGTGGTGCGCGTGAACATCGGCGACTCGGTCGAGGTCACGATCGATGCGTTCCCCGACACGGCGTTCGTCGGGCGCGTGACGAAAGTATCGAACAGCGCGATCCTCACCGCCGCCTCGCAGGCCGCGGGCCAGAACGACCGCGCCGTGGACTACGAGGTGGAGATCACGCTCTCCAACCCGCCGTCTGAGGTTCGCCCCGACTTGTCAGCCACAGCCCGGATCGTCACGGATACGCGCAAGCAGTCGCTGGCGATCCCGATCATCGCCCTGACGGTGCGCGAGCATACGCCGATCTCCACCAAGGAGCGTCCGGCTGCCGAGTCCAAGGCACCCGCTCCACCCGCCGGCGACACCGCGCATCGCGGCGAGAAGAAGAAGGAAGTCGAAGGCGTGTTCTTGGTGCACAACGGCGTCGCCACGTTCAAGCCTGTGAAAGTAGGGATCGCCGGCGAGGAGCACTTCGAGGTGCTCGAGGGCGTGGCGCAGGGCGATACGATCGTCGCCGGCCCGTACCAGGCAATCCGCGACCTGAAAGAAGGGGCGCGGGTACGCGGATCCACGCAGCCCGCGGACACCACCCGGAGACGCTCGTGAACTTTCGCACGGGCGACACGCCCACTCCCGACATCGTCATCCTCGCGCACAAGCTCACGCGCGAGTATGACATGGGACTGGAGCTGGTGCGCGCGCTGCGCGGCGTGAGTGTCCAGATCCGTAAGAACGAATACGTGGCGGTCATGGGACCGTCCGGGTCGGGGAAATCGACCCTGATGAACCTGATCGGCTGCCTCGACACGCCGACGAGCGGCGAGTACTGGCTCAACGGCCAGAAGGTGAGCGACCTGCGCGACGATGAGCTAGCGCGCATCCGCAACAAAGAGATTGGGTTTGTGTTCCAGACGTTCAATCTGCTGCCGCGGGCCGACGCGCTGCACAACGTCGAGCTGCCGCTGATCTATGCCGGAATGTCGGGGCGTGCGCGGCGTGAGCGCGCCGAGCATGCGCTCGAGCGGGTGGGTTTGGCCGACCGGATGGACCACAAGCCGAACGAGCTCTCGGGCGGGCAGCGCCAGCGCGTCGCCATCGCGCGCGCGCTCGTGAACGTGCCGTCGATCCTGCTCGCGGACGAGCCGACGGGGAACCTCGACTCGACCACGAGCGCGGAAATCATGGCGGTGTTCGCGGATCTGCACCGTCAGGGACAAACGGTGGTCATGGTGACGCACGAACACGACATCGCCGCCCATGCCGCGCGGGTCATCACGCTGCGGGACGGCGTCGTCGCAACCGACCAGCTCAAGGCGGCATAGTGCATCTTGTCGACGCCGTCCGCCTGGCGTGGCAGACGCTGCGTGCGCAAAAGCTCAAGAGCGGATTCTCGCTCATCGGCGTGTTCATTGGCGTCTCGTTCTTCATCGGCGCCTGGTCGATCACGAACGGCATCAACATCTACATGACCGAGAAGTTCGCGGGGACGGTCATCGGGGTGAACACCTTCCACCTCCGGCGCCGGCCCGCGTTCACGCCGCACGTGAGCGATTCGATGTGGCGCGCGTGGGCGCGCCGGCCGCGGATCCGATTCAGCGACGCCCAGGCAGTGGCTGAGGGGATCACGGTCCCGGTGATCACCGCGTGGCAATCGTCCGATAACGGCGACATCGAGGCGAACGGGAAGACCGTGCGTGCGGCGGAGATCGTCGGCGCCACCGAGCGGTACTTCGACATCAAGAACCTGGCCATCGCCCAAGGACGCCCGTTCAGCGCGCAGGAGGTGCGCAGCGGCGTGCCGGTGGTCGTCGTCGGCAGCGAAGTGGCGCAAAAGCTGTATGCCGGGCGTGACCCCATCGGCAAGAGTGTGCGCTTGGGCGGGCAGCCCTACCGGATTGTGGGGGTTGTCGCCGAGCAGGGAAAGCTGTTCGGGTTCTCCCTCGATCGGTTCGTGGTCGCGCCCGCGCTCTCACCGGTGCAGGATCTCGTGAATCCACCCGGCGTCGTGGACGCGCTGATCGTCAAGGCCAACAGCGAAGTCGAGATGCGTGAAGCGATGAGCCAGGCCGAGGGGATCATGCGAAGCCGGCGGCACCTGCGTCCGGCGCAGGGGAACACGTTCGTGCTCGAGACGTCTGAGGGCGTGCTCCAGTTCTGGGCCGGTATCCAGCGCGTGCTCTTCATGTTCGGACCGATGGTGGTGCTGGTCTCGCTCGTCGTCGGCGGGATCGTGATCATGAACATCATGTTCATGGCGGTCGCGGAGCGGACCCGCGAAATCGGCCTCCGGAAGTCGTTGGGCGCGCGCCGGCGCGATATTCTGCGGCAGTTCCTCGTCGAGTCGGTGACGCTCGCGGGTGTTGGCGGCTTGGCGGGCGTGCTGTTTGGTGTCCTGTTGACGTTCGGCGTCAAAGCGATCTCGCCGCTCCCCACCACGCTCTCCGGCGTGTCCCTGGTCCTCGGACTCTTGGTGGGTGGGCTGACGGGCGTCGTCGCCGGTATTGTGCCCGCGAGTCGCGCGTCGAAGCTCGACCCGATCGCGGCGCTACGCCAGGAGTGAATCGATGACCCCAACGCTCGAAGGCGTCAGTATCGCCCTGTCGTCGCTGCGCGCTCACAAGCTGCGCGCCGCGCTCACCATTCTCGGTGTCGCCATCGGCGTGATTGTCGTCATGGTGATCGGCGCGATCATCGCCGGATTCAACAAGAGCTTCACCGACATGCTGGAGACGCTCGGTCCGAAGACGTTCTACGTCGGGCGCTATTGGGGCGGCACGGGCGCCGAGGATCCCGACGACCCCAACCCGTGGGAGCGGCGCCCGGGGTTGACGATCGAGGAGGCCCAGCGCGTCGAGGATCTGCCCACGATCAAGTTTGCCGTCGTCGACGAGAACGCGAACGCCGACATCGTCTTCGAAGGCAAACGGCTCGGCGCTGTCAGCATTCAGGGACGGGATGCCGACTGGCCGAAAGTGGCCGGCGGCCAGATCACACCGGGCCGCTCGTTCAGCGCCCTCGAGGACAACGCGAACGCGTTCGTCGTCGTAATCAACACCAAGGTTTCCGAGCAGCTGTTCTCGGAGCGGGATCCGCTTGGGCATCGCATCAAGATTGGCGGTGCGCCCTACACGGTGATTGGCGTGTTCGATCCACCGCCGGGGCTGTTCGGTGAAGGCGAACAGAACGAGGTGTTCATCCCCTACGGGACGCTGGTGAAGAACCTTCCGTACTGGAAGGGGTGGATGGACTTCTTCGTCGCGCCCGAGGATACCGTGTCCCAGCAGCGCGCGATCGACGATGTGACCATGGCGCTCCGCAGCATGCGGGGCCTGCGGCCGTCGGAGGCGAACAACTTCGATATCGTCACGCAGGAAAAGTACATGGAGACGATCAACGGCATGACCGCGGTCTTCAAGGTCATCATGATCATCCTGTCGATGGTGGGTCTGATGGTCGGCGGCATCGGCGTGGTCGCGATCATGATGATCTCGGTGACGGAGCGGACACGGGAGATCGGCGTGCGCAAGGCACTGGGCGCCACGCGCCGCCAGGTCATGTGGCAATTCCTGGTCGAGGCCGCGACGCTCACCATGGTTGGCGGGGTCATCGGGCTTGTCGTCGGTGCCTCGATCGCCGGCGTGCTTGGCGCCTTCACACCCGTGCCTGCCTACGTCCCGATCGGCTCCGTGATCCTCGCGCTGTTCGGAGCGGCCTTCACGGGCCTCCTCTTTGGGATATTCCCAGCGAGCAAGGCGGCGAAGCTCGATCCTGTCGAAGCATTACGATACGAATAGGGGGGTCGAAGGCGGTCAAAGGCGGACGACGGGCGGTCACCGGCCATCGACCGCCCTTGACCGCCTTTGACCGCCTAAGTTTGTAGGCCATGCCGCTCTACGAGGCCCTGCGTCTCGCGCTCCAGACCGTATGGAGCCACAAGCTCCGGTCGTTCTTCACGCTCCTCGGCATCATCGTCTCCGTCGCGTTTCTCGTGGCCGTCGTTGCGGTCATCCAGGGGATGAACGCCTACGTACGCGAGCGGTTGGCCGGCGCGATTGTCGGTGTCAATGCGTTCCAGATCCGCCGCGATCCAATTCAGGTCGGCTTCATCGACGAGGAGGAGTGGAAACAGATTCAGCGACGGCCCATCATCGCGCCCGAGGATGTCGCGTTCATCGAGCGCGCGGTCCCCGACGCCGACGCGATCGCGCTCCAGTCGGGATGGCCCACGCCGATGGCCGACGTGCAGTGGCGTAATCGCGAAACCGGGGATGTGTTCATCTTCGGCGTCACGGCCCCGTTCGTCGTCGTGCAGGACTACACCTTTGCCGCAGGAGAGCCGCTGTCGGACATCGACGTCCAACAGCGCCGCTACGTGGGCGTGCTCGGGTTCGACGTCGCCGAAAAACTGTTCGGGAATGCCGAGGCGGCGGTGGGCCAGATGGTCCGCGTGCGGGGATTGCAGCTGCTCGTGAAGGGTGTGATCGCGCGCAAGGGGACGGTGCTGGGGCAGTCGTGGGACGGTTTTGTGATGCTGCCCCTGACGACGTTCGAGTCGATGTACGGGCGCAGACAGACGATGGTCATTTCGGTGAAGATGCCGACCGCTGACGCCGTGGGGCCCGCGATGCTCCGCGCCGAAGAGGCGATGCGCATCGCCCACCGGCTCAGGCCCGGCGCGGGCAACGACTTCACCGTGGATACGGGCGAGGGGCTGATTGCCTTCTGGAGTAGGCTTACGCGCGTGATCTTTACCGTCGTCCCCGCCGTCGTCGTCATCGGCATCGTCGTGGGCGGCATCGTGATCATGAACATCATGCTCATGAGCGTGACCGAGCGTACCCGCGAGATCGGCATCCGGAAGGCGCTCGGGGCGTCGCGCAGCGCCATCCGGCGCCAGTTCTTCGCGGAGGCACTCACATTGTCGCTGCTCGGCGGTGTTGCCGGACTGGGGGCGGGCTTCACCCTGGCGTTCCTGGTCCAGGCGATTTCGCCATTGCCGGCGCGCGTGACGACCTGGTCCATCGGGCTCGCGCTGCTCCTGGGCGTGGTGGTCGGCGTCATCTTCGGCGTGTATCCCGCACATCGTGCCTCTCGCCTCGATCCCATCGAGGCGCTCCGCCAGGAATAGATGGCGCTGCATTCGGTGCGCGAAGGCTGGCGCATTGCCGTGGACCAGCTGCGCTCCAACAAGCTCCGCTCCGCGCTCACGGTGCTGGGCGTGGTTATCGGCATCGCGACGGTGATGGCGATGGCCTCCATTGTCGCGGGCTTTCGCGAGCAGATCGTGAACACGCTCGAGGTGGTAGGTCCAACGACGTTTCGCGTGCTCCGCTACTTCTCGACGACTGGTGTGAACCCCGATGCCGTCCCGCGCGAGATCCGCGTTCGGCCGCGACTGATCCCGCAGGACGCGGAAGCACTCGCCCGGCTGCCGGAAATCCACTACGCAGCGATCTGGACGCAGGTCTTTCAACGGTTCGAATACGCCGGCAATCGCACGCGCATACTGGGCGTCTTCGGCGCAGACGACCGCTTCATGGAGATTCTTGGCGGCGGCATCACCGGTGGGCGATCGTTCACCGAGGCGGAGCTGCGCGGCGGCGACCCTGTCGCCATCGTCGAGCAGCGGACCATCGATCGTCTGTTCGGAGCCTTGAACCCGTTGGGGCGCATCGTGCGCATCGGCGGCAACCCGTTCAAGATCATCGGCGTCTGGCAACGACCGACGAATATCTTCGAGGTCCCGGGGACGCCCGAAATCGCAGCAGTCGTGCCATTCGAGTCCGCACGCCGCAGCTTCTTCATCGACGAGTGGAACAGCTTGATCATCCTGGTGAAGCCGAAACCGGAGGTCACCGTCAGCCGCGCGATGGATGCAGCCACGGTGACGCTGCGGCGGCTACGCGGCCTGCGCGTCGGGGAGGCCAATACCTTCGACCTGCTCACGTCGGACCAGGTGTTGGGAATCTTCGATAGTCTTACGTTCGCATTTTTCTTTGTAATGCTCGTGCTATCGAGCATCGCGTTGATGGTCGGGGGGATCGGCGTGATGGCAATCATGATGGTTTCGGTGACGAGTCGCACGAGGGAGATCGGCTTGCGCAAAGCCTTGGGCGCCACCCGGCGCGCGATCCTGTGGCAGTTCTTGGTCGAGGCCGCCACGCTCACGCTACTCGGCGGCATCATTGGAATCGTCCTGGGCGTTGGCATCGGCGAAGCGTTAAAACGTCTGCTCGCATTCGAGACGACGATCCCGGTGGTGCCGGCCGCGATCGCGACGGCTGCTTCGATCCTGGTTGGTCTGGTGTTCGGTATTGCCCCAGCCGCACGCGCAGCGAAACTCGATCCCGTCGAGGCTCTCCGTTATGAGTGAGCAGCTTGATCTGTTGGCGATCGCGGCCCACCGCGACGATGTGGAGCTGACCTGCGGCGGCACACTCGCCAAGACTACACGCGCCGGGCATCGCGTCGGCATCATCGATTTGACACAGGGGGAAATGGGCACGCGAGGCGACGCTAAGACCCGCGCGGCCGAAGCAGCGCGCGCGGCGAAGACACTGGGTGTTGCGATGCGGCTCAACGCCGAGATGCGGGACGCCCACCTGGAAAACAATGAGGCGTCACGAAAGACCGTCGTCGAACTGATTCGTCGAACGAGACCGCGTGTAGTCATCCTGCCGTTCCCCGTCGGCCGCCATCCCGACCACCGCATTGCATCTGAGCTGGGGCGGGACGCCTGCTATCTGGCGGGACTCACGAAATACGAGCCCGGCAGAGGCGGCGAGGCGCATCGACCCTACAAGCTGCTGTATGCGCTCGCCTATCGAGAGGATCCCGTCAAGCCAACGTTCGTGGTCGACATTTCGGATGTGTTCGAAACGAAGATGCAGGCGATTCGCTGCTACGCATCCCAATTCGACGGTGCCAAAGCTGCCGGGGAGATCCATCCCACGGGTCAGGACCTGTACGAGCTGATCCGCGTGCAGTCGGCGCACTACGGGTCGTTGATCCGCCGCCGCTACGGCGAACCGTTCTATACGCCGGAGACGCTGGAAGTGGACGACGTGCTCAAGCTGGGTGTACAGTCGATCTAGCTCGTTATTAGATTGCGGGACTTTTATGACCAAGCGCGTCACCTATCTCGACAACGCAGCCACCACGCCGGTACGGCCGGAAGTGCTCGAGGCAATGCTTCCCTACCTCGGGAAGGAAGCATTCGGCAATCCGTCGTCCGCGCACCGGTTTGGGCGGGCGGCGCGCGCGGGTATCGAGGAAGCGAAGCGCGCGATCGCCGAGGCGGTTGACGCCGAGCCGAACCAGGTGGTGTTCACCTCGGGGGGCACGGAAGCAGACAACCTCGCGATCATCGGTGCCGCGCTCGCGGCGAAGACCGTAGGCGGTCCGTTCCGCGTCGCCGTATCCGCGACCGAGCACAAGGCAGCCCTGGCCGCAGCGCATGCGGTCAAGCATCTCGGTGGCGAAGAGGTCATCCTGCCCGTGACTGCGTCGGGTCTGGTCGAGGAGACCCAGCTGGCCAAGGCCATCGAGCACGGCGTGGCCGTGGTCAGCATCATGTGGGTGAACAATGAAATCGGGACCGTGCAGCCGGTGCGTCAGCTCGCCGCCCGATGTCACGAGGCCGGCGTTCTGTTCCACACCGATGCCGTTCAGGCATTCGGCAAGGTTCCGGTCTCACTTCGCGACTTCAACTGCACACTCCTCACTCTCTCGGGCCACAAGATCGGCGCCCCCAAGGGCGTGGGCGCGTTGATCGTGCGCGACCGCAAGGCCGTGGAGGCGATCATCCACGGCGGGGGCCAGCAGTTCGGCATCCGCCCGGGGACGGAAAACGTGCCCGGCATCATCGCACTCGGCGTTGCGGCGCGCCTCGCGGCCCAGGAGCAGCAGGCGCTCGCGGAGCGACTGCGGGAGTTGCGCGATGAGCTGGAGCGCCGGCTGCTCGCCATCGTTCCGGACGCCCTGATCAACGGGTGGCAGGGCGAGCGCGCACCGCACATCTCGAACGCGTCCATTCCGGGCACCGACAGCGAAGCACTGTTGATGCATCTCGATCTTGCCGGCATTGCCTGTTCATCCGGGTCCGCCTGCAGCACGGGCTCGGTCGAGCCGTCCCACGTGCTGACCGCCATGGGCGTACCGCGCGAGCTCGGCGTTGCCGCACTGCGGTTCTCCTTCGGCAAGGACAGTTCGCTGGATGATGTGGAGGCAGTCACGGCCGCACTTCCCAAGATCGTCGAGAAAGTCCGCTCTCTCTCAACCGTCCTGCATCGATGAGAGTCCTGGTAGCCATGTCGGGCGGCGTCGACAGCTCGGTCGCCGCAGCGCTGCTCGTTGAGCAGGGTCATGAAGTCATCGGCGCCACGATGAAGCTGTTTTGCTATGGCGACAGCGTCCCCGACCGGCCCTGTTGCTCGCTCGATTCGATCACGGACGCGAAGCTCGTCGCGCACAAGCTCGGCATTCCGCATTACGTGCTGAATCTCGAAGACCGTTTCGGGCACGACGTGATCGACAATTTTGTGGCCGAGTACGCGCGCGGCCGCACGCCGATCCCGTGCGTGCGCTGCAACTCGTTCACCAAGTTCCGCGATTTCCTCTATCACGCCGACGCGCTCGATTGTGACGCGATTGCGACCGGCCACTACGCGATCGCGAAGGATGGCGTGCTGTATCGCGGCCGCGACCGCCAGAAGGATCAGTCGTACTTTCTGTGGGGCATCGATCGCACGGTAGTCCGCCGCATGCTCACGCCCGTCGGCGAGCTGTCGAAGACGGAGACACGCGCGGCGGCGCGCAAGCTCGGCCTCCTTACGGCGGACAAGCCGGAATCCGTCGAGATTTGCTTCGTTCCTGACGACGATTACGTGTCGGTGCTCGAGCAGCGCCTTCCCCAAGGCGCTCCCGCACTCGCGCCGGGGCCGCTCGTCACGACGAATGGTGAAGTCATCGGCGAGCACGATGGCTTCGCGCGCTATACGATCGGCCAGCGTCGCGGGTTGCCGGGAGGGTTTGCCGAGCCGATGTACGTCGTCGCCATCCGGCCGGAGACCCGTGAAGTCGTCGTCGGGTCAGGTGCGCAGTTGTTTGGACACGAGGTGTCACTCGAAGAGGTCAACTGGCTCGCCGAGCCGCTCGCACCCGGCGATCCAGTGTGGGTGCAATGCCGCTATCGCGCGCGTGCCGTCCCCGGCACGGTTGGTGCGTTGGCCCCCGCCGGCAGTCGCATTGCGCTGCGACTCGCGGAGCCGGTGCGGGCTATCACCCCTGGTCAGTCCGGTGTGTTGTACGACGCCGGCGAACGCCTGCTTGGTGGTGGAGTGATCGTCTAGCCGTACTCCCCGTGTGTGGGGTCACAGCGGCCCCGGTCGCAGCGCATGCAAAATTCACTTTGTCCTTCTTTTTCTTCTGGAGGCAGTATGCGGTTGCTTCTTGGTGGCGTGCTCGCGCTCGCAGTCTTCTCGGCCGCGTGCAGCGAAAACGCCGTAGCCCCCAAATCGCCGGCCGACCCCGCGGCCACGGCCGCGGAGCTCGCGGCGCTGGGCTCGGTGTTCAATGCGGCGCCATTGCAGAGCTTGTCCGCGATTTCGCCCGCCGTCACGACGACCGGTGCTGCCCCGCTGCGCGCCCTGGCGCTCGCCGGCTCCACGAATCCGCTCCGGCAGTCGGACAGGTTGCGCCCGTACGCCGACCGCATCGACGGCGCCCGGATGTTCGGCAGGCTCCTGCCGGAAATGAGCGTGAGCGGTGTGGCGGCGTTGTTTCCACCGGAGCTGGTTGGCAAGACGTTCGAGTGGAATTTCACACTGAGCCAGTACGACACGACTGCACGCGCCGGGGCTCCCGCAACCGGTGTGCGGTTCATTCTCTATGCGATCGATCCGCTGACAGGCTATCCCGCCGGGCCCGCGCCTGGTACCGAAGTCGGCTATATCGATTTGATCGATGAAACCGGCAGCGGCAACCCGAAGGTGCATGTGATCGTCGCGGGCGTGGGCGGCACACCGGTCTATGTCGACTACACCGTGAGGGTCGGCAGCCAGTCGGCCACGTCGGTCACGATCAACACGACCGGATACATCACCAACGGCGCGGACTCGCCCGATTCGCTCCGATTCGACGGTGCGATAACAGCTGCGCTGGCCGGCAACAACGGTATCAGCGTCACCGAAGACGTCTCCTTCGATGTCAATTCGCACGACGTGCACGTGCGGAATTGGCAGCGGGTCACGATTACCCAGACGACAACCGTGACGACGATCAGTCTACGGCTCTCGTTCCGCTTCGAGTACGCCGGCGAAGTGGTCACGCTCGACGGCAGCCTCGATGCCGACAGTCAATACAACGTCACGGGCGAGTTTACGGCGAGGGTGGACGGCGGGTTGTACGCGAGCTGCACGGTAACCGGCTCGCAGAATACGTACACACTCACCTGTCAGGGTGCCGACGCTGACGGCCTCAGCGCCGATGATGACGCAGTCCTGGATGCGCTGGGCGCCGCCGCCGGCAGCATCAGCACGGTGTTCGAAGGAATGCTCGGTCCCGCCATTGGGGTCCTGGGCCAGTAATGTCTCGATAGAGCATCGAAAACCCCCCGTCCGGCTCTGGCCGGGCGGGGGGTTTTGCTTTATTACCTAACGTGCTCTATCGGTTCTTCGCGAACGCCGTCGTCGCCGTCCACGCGCTCTTTATTCTCTTCATCGTGTTCGGCGGCTTCCTCGCGTGGCGCTGGCGCTGGGTTGCCTGGCTGCACGTTCCGGCAGCGATCTGGGGGGTGCTCATCGAATACCGTGGCTGGATCTGCCCGTTGACGCCGCTCGAGAACTCCCTGCGCGCCAAGGCAGGTCAGAGTGGCTACAGTGGCGGATTCATCGAGCACTACGTGCTGCCCGCCATCTATCCGGCCGGCCTCACGCCGCGGATCCAAATGATCCTCGGGACTGCCGTGCTCGTAATCAATGTCTTTGCCTACGCCGTTTTCGTCCGCCGTCTGCGAGGCTCCTGATGCCCAATCGCCGTCATTTTCTCCAGTCGTTGTTCGCTGCGAGCGCCTCGATGGCCGCTCTCAAGAGCGACGCGCTCGCGCGTATCAAGCCCACCGTGCGCAACCTGCAGGGCCGCACGCCCGAGGACGTTGCCCAAGACGAGGATTTCTGGCGTCAGATCCAACAGGCGTTCGACATCGACCGCGGCATGGTCAATCTCAATAACGGCGGCGTGGCGCCGAGCCCGCGCGTGGTCAATGCGGCGTTTCAGCGGTATCTCGCTGTGTCGAACCAGGCGCCGGCGATCACCATGTGGGCATGGATCGAGCCGGAGATCGAGGCGGTGCGCCGGCGGCTCGCGGCGAGCTTTGGGTGCGATCCCGAAGAGATGGCGATCACCCGCAACGCGAGCGAAGCGCTCGAAATCGTGCAGCTCGGCATGCCGTTGGAGCGCGGCGATGAAGTCCTGACCACGACCCAGGATTACCCGCGCATGATTACGACGTGGAAACAGCGGGAACGGCGCGACGGCATTGTGCTCAAGCAGATCACCTTCCCCGTCCCGCCGCCGTCACAGGACGACCTCGCGCGCCGCGTCGAAGCCGCCATCACGCCGCGCACCAAGGTGATCCACGTGTGCCACATCACGAACCTCACCGGCCAGATCTTTCCGATCAAGAAGATCTGCCAGCTCGGCCGGTCCAAAGGCATCGAGGTCATTGTCGATGGCGCGCACGCCTACGGGCAATTCCCGTTCAAGCGCGACGATCTCGACTGCGACTATTACGGCACGAGCCTCCACAAATGGCTCACGGCGCCGATCGGCACCGGCTTCCTGTACGTCCGCCGCACCAAGATCGGCAAGATCTGGCCGCTGATGGCGGCGCCGCCCGAGATGAACGAGAACATCCGCAAGTTCGAGGAAATCGGGACGCATCCGGCGGCGAACCACAACGCGATCGTCGAGGCACTCGACTTCCTCGAGGGGATTGGCGCCGAGCGCAAGGCCGCGCGGCTGCGCTTCCTGCGTGATCGCTGGGTCAGGCGGCTGGAACGGCTGCCTGGCGCGAAGGTCCTGACGCCCGCCGACCCGGCGCAGTCGTGCGGGTTGGCCTCGTTCACGCCCGGGTCGCTCGACGTCGGCAAGCTCGCGACCTTCATGTACGACCATCATCGTATCATCGTCACGCCGATCGCACATCCCGAATTCAACTGCTTGCGGATCACGCCGAACGTTTACACGACGCTCGCCGAGATCGATCGCTTCTGCGAGGTAATGGAGGACGTGTTGCGAAAGGGCTTACCGGCCTAAGGCAGCAGCGCAACGATCCGGAGTGGCCCCCCGCTGCCGCCTTTGATCTTCATCGGCAGCGCAATCACGAGCGCTCCCGTCAGCGGCAACTGCTCCAGATTCGCCACATTCTCGAAGGCCGGGACATTCGAGGCGAACAGGCGACGGTGCACCTGGAACGTCGTGGATTGGCCGTAGTCGATGCTCGGTGTATCGATGCCGACGGCCGCGGCGCGACGCCGCACGAGAAAACGCGCCGCGTCGAGATCGAGACCGGGAAAATGCAGCTCCGCGACACCCGCGGCGCCCGTCTTCGTGGTGCCGAGGTAGCGCGCGCGATCCGGCCAGCGGCTGTTCCAGCCCGTGCGAATCAGGACGATCGCGCCACCGGGGATTTCACCATGCACCGCCTCCCACGCTGTGATGTCCGATTGATGCACGCGGTAGTCGGCACTGGAATCGGCTTGCCGGGTCACGTCGATCACGACGGCCGGTGCAATCAGCTGGCTGAGCGGGATTTCATCGGCGGCCCGCTTCTTCTCCACGAAATGCACCGGAGCATCGAGATGCGTGCCGCCGTGCTCGGCCGCGGAGAAGTTGTTCGCCGCGTAGTACCAACCACTCGACAGGCGCTGCGCCGATACGATGGTCAAACGAAACGGTTGTGCCGTCGGCCAATAAATGGTGGTGGAATCAAAGGCATGAGTGAGATCGACCCATGTTCCTCGTACCAACCGATCGGCGAGGGACGGCTGATTGCAGGATGCGAGCACCAGGAGCATGGTTGCGAGCGGGAGACGACGCATGAGAGCTCCGAATCGAGTTGCAAGCCGATTGCAAGTCGGTGGCGTGTATGTAATCGTATCCCGTGCGCTGAAGCCGGCTCTTAGAGCACGGACAAAAAAAACCGGAGCCCAATTTATGAAGTTATTCTCCGCCGTGGTGGTCATTGTGCTAACTGCCTGTGGCACCGGCAAATCCGAGCAATCCACCGATACCCTCACCCAGCGCCAAAAGGACAGCATTCTCGCGAACTCGAAGCTCCCGAACGCGCGTGCCGTTGGAAGTGCGATGCGCGCGGCCGATTCCGTGAACGTCCGAGTGATGCGGGCCGATTCGCTGGCGAGGGACACGACGGAGCACTGATGCGCCGTCTGGGGGTCCTCGGGCTGGCGGTCGCAGTTGCCGCATGCGGCAGCGGGGCGGCCCGAGGTCCATGCTCGGGCTATCAGTTCGACCGCCTGAAGCGCTACTCGCTCCCGTACGTCGGCCACTGGGTCGTCGCTCGCGGTGACACATTGACGTTCCCCGATGCACCGTCGATGAGCGATCGCTTTCGGCTCGGTGACATCGTCCTCGATACGGCGACGGTCGCCTTCAGCGGCGAGTGCGTCTTTCGCGGACGAATGACGTTCCGCGCGCCTAAGCCCGACACGTTGAACGTGAGCTGGTTCGGCCAGCCGGAACAGGCCATCGTGAGCGGCTGGCCCGTGGATCTGGGCCCGTTTGCCGGCGTTGCGCTCGCCTGGGCAGGACGGGATTCACTTTCGGGATCCATTCTCATGGACGCGAAGCTTGGCGTGCAGGCACGCCCCGGAATGACCGCGCGCTTCGTCGCGGGAAGGTTATCTTCAGCGCCATGATAGGATTCTTCATCAGGCTCATCGTTACCG
>DATFVZ010000099.1:0-3676 GCA_035259785.1 Gemmatimonadales bacterium | reverse complement strand
TCCGTGCCAGGAGGCTCCCATCGGTGGCCACGTCGAAGATCTCGAGACGGTTGTCCGGAGTGTTGACCGCGAAGAGGTGCGTACCGTCCGGCGACACCGCCAGCGGCCGCACCTGACCGCCCTCGAACTCGACGAACGAGGACTGCGCGCGGGCAATCGGTGCGACCGTGATCACGCCGAGCAAGGTGGCGAGCAAACGTGCACGAGGGGACATGCGTACCTCCGCAACAGGCCGAAAGAACCGTAGCACGGGTTATCCTTTACGCATACAAGGAAGTAGCACGGGTAATCCTTTACGCATACACGGAAAATGTAGGTAGGACAGAGTTACTTCAGAGCCTTGCGTTCGGAGCGTCCTTCGGGCGGGCTTCGGAGCGCGTTCGGAGCAGTCCCGGAACGTTCGATAGGGTCTTTTCGGTGAGCTTTAGGGGACCGCCGCGGAACCGCTGCTCGTTCCGGAAGGGCCGCGGGCTGGTAGACGCGCCGCGCAAACGGGTGGTGGGCGACACCGGGCCTTAACGCCGCCTGCCAAACGTGTCTGGTGCGATCGACGACCAACATGTTTGCGGCTGCGCGAACGGCACGCCCGCGAGGCGTCGCCTGTCCGGGTGTCGGGAAGCTCCGAATAGCGTGCTGGGACGGTCTCTTATCGCAGTTTTCGCGAACTTTACGGGTTTTTTACGGACTCCCGCGGAGCCGGTGGGTACGTCACCTGAACATGAAGGAGAAGGCCTGCCAAAGGCGTGATCAACCGAACCGTGCGCGAACGACGCCGGCCGACAGAAGGGGAACAATGACGACCATCGTCTCGAAGGTGAAGCGTCAGCTCCTCACCATCTGGAAGGACGGGAAAGCGATGCGTGGGAGCTGGGCAGTCGTTCGCCGCACGGCACTCGTCGCGGCGTGCTCGCTGGCGAGCTTGCAGGTGACGGCCGGGGCGGCGAGCGCGGCGACGAAGCGCTTCAGGATTGGCAAGTCCTACAGGGAGGTCTTCGTGTACCCGCAAGATGGAGAGCGGTGGCATCCAGGGTCCGTAGGGGCGCCGCGTCCGCCACGTGAGGGGTGGGAGCTGACGTCCGATGGCCCGACGCTCCACGTCGAGCTCGAGTACTCCTTCTTTGATTGCTCCAGAGTCGCGCTGTGGTTCCAGAACCCAGGGTCCCCCACCCACTTCTCGATCAATATCTCCAACGAGCGCGTCTCTAGGGCTGGGTACTCGTCTTGCAACCCGCCTACGAGACCGCGACCTATTCCTACCCCGGCGCACGCGTAGTCTCTTGATGCCTTCAAGGGATCCCCTTATGCCAACACGGAGATCGGGACCGCGTTGTCGAATCGTCTTTGCCTGTGTGGCCATTCTGTCGGGTGCCGCCGAGGCGTGCCCGCCACACACGAAGTGCGAGGTTGCGATCGTTGGTGGGGGGGCCGCTGGCATGCACACCTTGTACCGGCTTGCTCCGATCCTCGGACACAAGGTCTGTCTTTTCGAGAAGAACGGCTACTTCGGTGGACGCATCAGGGACATCCCGTCCCCTAACGGCACCGGAAAATTTGCTGCGGGCGCATTCAGAGTCATGCAGACACAGACCGTGCTATTCAATCTCGCGATCGAACTCGGCATTGAGCTGCAACCGGCCGACTACGTCGAGTCCCGCGTATTCGCTCGCGGTGCATTTCGCAGCGATACAAATGACTTTGCCGGCCCGGGAAATCCATATCCGAGTGTAGGGCCGCCGGACTTTCCTGACTATTCCTGTGTCGGTCCCCATAATCATCCGGGCTGCTTCGCGGACGCACTCTTTCATCGGCTGTTCAGCAATTCCGGGCCACCGCCCGGCAAGGATCAGGCGATTGAGGATTACGCCCTCAACCTGATGGACTCGGAGCACTTTCAGTTCCTAAAAGACACCAGTCGCTTTCGCGCGGATTTCTCGACCAACGTGGACGCGCGCAGCTTCGTTGATTGGGCCAGGGAAGAATCGGCTGTCTGCTGTTTGCCCTACTATCCCGTCGGAGGCATGTCGGCATTCATCATCGGCATGCTGGAGGCTGCCAGGGCCAATGGCGCTCGCGCCTTCTCGTCGGAACCTGTCAAGTCAATCAACAAGAGAGGGCGCAGATATGTCTTGAGAACTCCACGGCGCCTTGTCACTGCTAAGAACGTGGTCATCGCCGTGCCGCCTGGTGGCGTGCGTCACATCACGGGATCGATTGCCCGGAGGATAAGGTCCCAGCCTCAATTCAAGGCCATCAAGCCGATCAGGGTCGTCACCATCGGGAATTGGTGGGACGCGGCCTGGTGGGGCACCGTCGATCGAGCTTGGGCCACACCCGAGTCGAAGTTCAAGTTCAATTTCATCGAGTTTCCGCATTCCACGTACCAGAAGGATCAGCTGGCAACTCGCTCCGTTTATGACGACGATCCGCGCACGGTAAAATTGTGGATCCGTGCCTATAAGGGAGGAGGAAAGAACGCCGTGAACTCGATGATCGTGAGTCAGCTCAGTGAGTTTTTCCCCGATGGTGACATCCTGGAGTCCCAGATCATCAAGACGCACTTTCAGGAATGGCGCAATGGCTGGCACTGGCTCAAGAAGGGGGTCGACTTCTCAAATGCGGACATCGCAATTTGGGCGCTCAAGCCGCTGAGCGACGAAAGAGTATCCCTTGTCGGCGAAGCCTATAACCCGAACCGGTCGAGCTGGTCAGACGCGGCATACAAGTCTTCGATCAATACGCTCAACTACAACTTCGGTCTCGGCCTTCCATGCGCATCGGTGGTGGCCGATGGCGCAGGTCTGAAATACGTGCCCTTTGACGATCCGAACTATCAGTGCCCGGCGCACTCTAACAACTAGAGTTGGCAGGAGTTTGCTCCGGTCGGCTCGGGGGGTGGTTGCTTCGGGGGCCGGGGTGGTGGCGTCCCTGGTCGACTTACTCGCGCCGCTGAACACCGCCATCGCGATCCACCCTCCGTGGCCTTCGGACTACGGTCGTCTGGGTGGCGTCAACCTGGAGGGGAGCGGTGTAAGATCGCGGAGCGCCCGCAGCGGCCCGCGGCAGGACGACGCTCGGGCGGATCAAGCCCTGGCGCACGAGTTGCGCGAGCCAGCCGCTTTCCTCCACATCGGTCGCGCGCGGGCACGGCCTTGATGGCGACCCCGTGTCTGGCGGAGCTGGGTGGCGAGCCGGCCCGATCGCCTCCTGGCCCCCGAGCCAGCCGATCCCCCAAGAGCCATGCCGCTGGCGGTGCGGCATCGACGCACCGTTTCCCGCAGGGACCCGCCAACGTTCGCGCCCGGCATGCTTCGCCCCGATGCAGTTGCGGGGCTGAGTGGCCTCAGACCCAGGAGCGGGGGCCGCGTTTGGGGGGACGGGGACCCGCGCAGCGCGCAACGGAGCACTGCCGTACCCCGCCCGGTGCGATTCCCTACCCGCACCACTCGCCGGTGCGGTATACCCCCAAATCGATCGTATGCGCTCGCCGAAACAGGTCCTCAACACCCTGCTGGCTCGCGACCGCATTGTTCTGCTTGTCATACTGTTCGTCTCCATCGTCTGCTGCGCCGTCGTCGCGGCCGACCTGCAAGCCGCGATCCTCACCGCGGTGCGAAGCTACGTGGGCGGCGAGGGTCTCTGGTCGAAAGCGCAGAAGGCGAGCGTCTACCACCTTACG
>DATFVZ010000098.1:0-5269 GCA_035259785.1 Gemmatimonadales bacterium | reverse complement strand
ACGGCTTCGTAGACTGCCGTTCCCCTCTCCTGAAAAGCCTGCCCCGAGCGCAGCGAGGGGGAGAGGGGGTAAGGGGGTGAGGACTAGGGCCAGAGGCGGTACAGCGTCCTCGGAAACGCGATCGCCTCCCTGATGTGCGGGATCCCGAAGCTTGCGCGCCGCCCGGACCGTGTCCATTGTGCCGGATTGTGACCGCCCCGCAGCTGGATGAGCTCACAGCCCTCAAGACTGCAACCGACGGCCGCTACGAAATCGACCGCGAAATCGGGCGCGGCGGGATGGGGATCGTCTATCGGGCGCGGGATCTGGCGCTGGATCGCGTCGTCGCGATCAAGGTCCTTCCATCGGAGCTGGCCGCGCAGCGGGAACTGCGCGAGCGGTTCCTGCGCGAAGCACAGACCGCCGCGCTGCTGGCCCATCCGAATGTCGTCCCCATCCATCTCGTCGAAGCCGGCGCGGGCGCCGTGTTCTTCGTCATGAGCTACATCGATGGGGAGACGCTGACCGCCCGGGTGCGCCGGGTCGGCGCGCTCCCGCCGCTCGACGTCGCTCGGGTCATCAAAGAGGTCAGCTGGGCGCTCGGTTACGCGCATAGCCGCGGGGTGATCCACCGCGACATCAAGGCCGACAACATCCTGGTCGAGCGCGCGACGGCGCGCACCTACGTCACTGATTTCGGCATTGCGCGACGCGCCGACCGTGCCGGGATCACGGGCCACGGGCTGGTGCTCGGCACGGCGCAATTCATGAGCCCCGAGCAAGCCGCGGGTGAGGAGCTGGATGGGCGCAGCGACATCTATGCGCTGGGGATCGTGGCCTATTTCGCGCTGACGGGTCGCCTGCCCTTCGACGCGCCCACGGTTCAGGCCACCTTGGCGATGCAACTGACGCGCGCGCCCACCCCGCTGACGGATCTGCGCGCGGAGCTGCCGACGCGGCTCACGCAGATCATCGAGCGCTGCCTCGCCAAGAATCGCGACGCGCGCTTCAGTTCGGCCGAGGAGTTGGCGGAGGCGCTCGACAGCGTCGCGGCGCCCGTCGCCGAGATGGCGCCCGTCCTGCGCAACTGGATTCGCGTAGCCGAGCAATGGCAAATCGTGATCTGGATTCTGGGGATCAACTCGCTCGTGCTCGTCGCGATCGTGCCGCGGCAGGTGGTGACGATCGCGGTGTGGTTTCTGGCCGGCATGCTGTGGTTGACGGTCGATCTCGTCGCCCGAACGCGGTTCCTGCAGCGTTCGGGGTTCACGCACGACGACGTGGTGGCGGCGATCTGGATCGAGCGCGAAATGCGCCTGCGCGAGCTGCGCGCGGTGTTCAGCGACACGTCATTGGCACAGCGCCGGAAAGCAGTCTGGCGCTGGGCCGGCCTGGCAGTCGCCGGCCTGGCCGGAACGGTGATCGCGGGGCTCGTGAGCAGCAACGTCCCGCGCGTCCCTCGTTTCGTCATGACGTTCGTAGGGTTCGCGAGCATCGGTGCCTTCGCGTTCGGGCTGGTGATGGCGCTGGCGTCCAACCGTGATCTCCAGCGCACCAACACCTTGTTCCACACGGCCGTGTGGCGGCGGTGGTTTGGGCGCTTGTTTTTCAAGATCGTCGCACGACGTTCCGATCGATGATTCGGCGGATCCTGCCGGTTGCGGCCAAGTCTCAATTGGGACCGCTTACCTCTGAGGGAATTGGTTCTAATCGTCGCCGCTCCTATCGTCCCGCCACCCCTTACTGGAGGCGTCGATGGTGCGCTACGAAATCCACAACATGGCGACGGCACCGGAGCGGTCGAGGCCGCTGCTGGAGGAGCTGCGCAAGAACATCGGGATGATCCCCAACCTCGCGGCGACGATGGCCGAGTCGCCCGAGCTGCTGCAAGGCTTTCTGCAGATCCGCGATATCGTCTCTCATGGCTCGTTCAACCCTGGCGAAGTGCAGGTGCTGGCACTCACCAACGCGTTCGAGAACGCCTGTGACTACTGCATGGCGCTGCACTCCACGCTTGCGTTGAAAGCCGGGGTCTCTCAGGAGTCTGTGAGCGCGCTGCGCGCGGGCGACGCGCCGTCCGAGCCGCGCCTCAGGACCTTGAGCGACTTCTCGCGCGCGCTGGTGCGCGAGCGCGGCAGCGTAACGGCGGAGCAGCTGGCCGCGTTTCTCGCCGCCGGATTCACCAGGGCGCAGACATTGGAGGTGGTGCTCGGCGTGGCAGCTTCCATTCTGCCGAATTTCGCGCATCATCTCACGCTATGTCCGGTCGACGACGCATTCCGAGCTCAGGCATGGCAGCCGCACAGTCCCGTCGCTCAGCCGGCGCGCTGCTGAGAGAATGGCGCGAAGCGCGCCAGCTCAGCCAGCTCGCCCTGTCGGTCGAAGCCGGCGTCTCATCACGGCACCTGTGCTTCATCGAGACAGGCCGCGCGAAACCGAGCCGAGAGATGGTGCAACGCCTGGCTGACGTCATGGACGTCCCGTTGCGCGAGCGGAATGCGCTGCTGCTCAGCGCGGGGTTCGCGCCGGCCTACGCGGAAGCGAGCGTCGATCTCGCCGGGGCCGAGCTCGCGCCGGTGCGGGCGGCGCTCGAGGCGATGCTGGACCAGCACGAGCCCTTCCCCGCGGTCGTCATGAATCGTCATTGGGACGTGATGAAAACGAATCAGGCCGCGAGCCGTCTGTTCGGATTTCTGCTCGGCGCGGCAGCCGCCGACGGCCCCGCCAACGTGCTTCGGCTGATGTTCAGTCCCGAGGGCTTGCGGCCGCACGTGACGAACTGGCACGAGGCGGCGCAGGCGCTGATCCGCCGCGTGTATCGCGAAGTGGTGGGGGGCGTGGTCGACGGCGCAACCCAGGCGCTGTTGCAGGAGGTGCTCAACTATCCCGGCGTGCCCGCGGAGTTTCGCCGGCCGAGCATCGAGGCGGTGCTCGTGCCGGTGATTCCGGTGACGTTCGCGAAGGACGGCCGCCGCTTCAGCTATTTCTCCGCCGTGACGACGCTCGGCACGCCGCAAGACGTACTGCTGCAGGAGATTCGGGTCGAGTCATTCTTTCCGAGCGACGCGGAGACCCGTGACAACGCGACCCGCTTCGGCGATTGACGACTCGCACCCGAGTCTCCCCTCGTTCATCACGGACGGCGCCGCTTTTTCTTACCCCGCGCGATTTCAGTCGCCAATGAGTCGAGGCGATTCTCCCAGAACCAGCGGAACTGCTCGAGCCATTCATCTACCTGCCGCAGGCTCTTCGGGATGATCGCGTAGATCCGCCGCGTCCCCTCGGCGCGCACCCGGGCGAAGCCGTTGGCGCGCAAGATCGCCAGCTGCTGCGACACCGCCGATTGCGAGATGTGGAACTCGCGCTCGATGCGCTCGACGACTTCGCCGGAGCTGTGCTCGCCGTCGGCGAGCAGCTCCAGGATGCGCCGCCGCACCGGGTCGCCGAGAATGTCGAAGGCGTGCACCTACTGCGCCGCCGGCGCGGGCAAGTAGAACCCGGCGCTGCGCGCGGCCGCCGCCCGGGCGGATGCGGCGTCGGTGCCGGCGGCGATGGACGCGTCGGCCCAGGCATCGCTCGCGCGCACCACAAACGTCCTTCCCTCGTCGGACGCGAGCCAGGCCATGGCGGCCCGTGGGTCACGCGCGGCGCCGCGAGTCCCGAAGTGCCGATCGAGCCCCAGAAACAGCTGGTCCCACCCCACGCCCACCGCTCCCGGCCCGAACTGATTCCACATGTCGTCCGGCACGTGCGCGGTGTGTTCCAGGACCAAGTTGGCCGAGCGCGCGGGCCCCTGAGCGAGTTTCACATCAACCCAGCTGAGCTGACCGTGCATGCTCCAGGTGAGGGCGAGATGCCGCGGCGGCTCGCACGCTGTAATCGTGCCGCTGGCGTTGCCCTCGAGCTGGTACTTCCCTCCCAGGCGCAGCTCGCCCGAGACCGGCAAGAACCACCGGTTGATGCGTTCCGCGTTCGTCAATGCATCCCAGAGGTCTTCGACCGTCGTGTCGTACCGCCGCGATGCGACGAGCACGCGGGCCCGCTTGCCCTCGTGCATCGCATCACGGATTTCGCGTGTAACGGCGCCGACAATGCGCGCGACATCGATCTTCATGAATCGCTCCCGGCATGTGAGGTGCCGGACATTATATTAGTGCTAGCTAATATTTGTCAAGGCTAATATTATAGCCGGGAGCGCAGTCCTAACCCGGTCGCGCTACTGACCGCGCTGTACTGGCCGCGGCGGTCGTCGACGCTCGGGACGGCTTCCTAGCCTCGATCTATTTTGGCGGCGTGACGTACTGGGCCTCGCCGTTACCAAAGGACCAATTTTCCTTCGGGACTTCAACAAGGTTGATGAGGACATCTTCCTTGCGGATCTTTACGCCCTCGTGGAGATGGTCCGCGAGTGCTTTGTAGAAGTGCTGCTTCAACTCGGTGGAACGGCCGCTATTCAATGTGATCTGAAAAAAGATGCAGTCGTCCGACCGATGTATGCCGAGATACTCTCGATCGAATGGCAGGCTCGCCTTCGTGTGTTCCGTGATTACCTGAAATCGGTCATGTTCCGGAACATTGAGAACTTCCACCAAGGTCTGGTAAAGAATATCGCCGACTTGAGCACGGTACCCTTCTGATTTTCCCTCGAGTAGATCGATGCGGACTAAAGGCACTTCTCCTCCTTAATGGGCATGAGCCTCAAGCCTTGACGACCAGGTCGATTTCTACGCGGGCCCCCAGCGGCAGCGCCGCCGCCCCGATCGCCGTGCGGGCCGGAAAGGGCGGCCTGAAATACTTTGCGTAGATGCCATTCATCGCGGCGAATTCACTCATGCTCGTGAGAAACACGCGGGCCTGCACGACATCATCGAAACTCTTGCCGGCCGCCTTGAGAACCGCCGAGAGATTCTGGAAGACGCGCTCCGTCTCGGGTACGATGCCCCCCTCGACCACCTTGCCAGTGGCCGGGTCTTGGGCGACCTGTCCGCTGAAGAAGAGGAAACCATCGATTTTGACCGCCTGGGAAAATGGGCCGACCGGCGGTGCGAGTTCCGGCGAGGTAATTGCGGTCTTGCTCATAGCAGCTCCTGTAGTGACTTCCGCTACTCACTGACTGTAGCGGAGTACCGACAATTCCACAAATTCACTGTTCTCACAATGATGTTGCTGTTTTCGCACGATTCCGCTATTGGTTGGGAGGAGGTTTTTTGGGAGTTACTTCAGGAGGATCGTGTGCTCGACGATTTACACGCGCTCGTAGAGTTTGCCCAGGCCGGGTCCATTGCTGGCG
>DATFVZ010000097.1:0-2492 GCA_035259785.1 Gemmatimonadales bacterium | reverse complement strand
TGACGGTCCCCCCGCTTTCACGCGAATAGAGCCCGGTGAGCGTCGCAGTCTGGTCCTGCACGTTTCCCAGCTGAACCTGCCGATTGAACCCCGCCACGGCTTCGAGGGCCTTGCGCGCGACATCGAGCCGCATGTGGAGCTCGGCCTCGAACTCAAACGTGGCGCCGACCTCGCGCAGATGCGCGACATCGGCTTCACGCGACGCGCGATCTTTGAGCGCCCAATCGACTTGGAACGTCCAGGTGCTCAGCCCGGCTGCCCGCAGTGCCTCGGTGAGGCCGGTGGCAAGCATCGTCTTACCCGCAGCCGTCGGCCCATCGATCCCGACGACGACGATGCGGTTACCGTCACGCGCACGCATCGCGCGGATCTCATCCATGATCTTCTCGATTAGTTTCATGGCATCTCCAAAGTCGCGCGCCAACGGCGTCGCGCCCAGCCCAGCTTCGCGCCCGCTAGAAAGCCAGGCCCGTAGCCGGACGATTGCTTGTGCATCGGCTACCGCGCCTGGCTCATCTGTGCTCCCTGAAACATGAAAAGGCCTTTCGCACGTCGCTCCGGGTACCGCTCCCGGAGATAGGCGAGGATCTCTGAATATCTCCGAGCACTCCGCTCGGGAACGACGATCAGATACGGCCCGGTCGCCGCGGCTACGGCCGCCGCGAGCTTGTCGGGAGTGTCGAGGTGGAACGTCATCGGACGATCGACGTAGTACTGCATGACGTTGTCGCCCAGCGGGAGGAAGACGGGATCTCGGGGAGTAGTGATCGCCGCGATCGCATCGCCGAATTCACGCAGGGTCACTCCGTTCGTGCGATCGTCCTGCCCGTACAGGCCAAGTGTCGCGCTGATTCCGGCGGTGCCCACAACCGCCAGCAACAAGCCGGCCACGACACGGCGTGCCACCGGTGCCCTCAGGGCGCTCGCCGAGCGCCACACCACAAAACCACACGCGATCGCGACGCCGGGCACATAAGTCCGAACGAAGAAGTCGTGGTTAACCAGATGACCGGGGAACGCCAGAGCGTACAGGACCCCGTACGACCACAGGATGAGAATGCACCACTCCGCCGTGCGCAGCCGCCGCTTCCACAGCGAGTACACGAAATAGGAGAACCACGCGGCGCTCAAGGCGACAACGGGAAACGTGTAGAGCTGCCAGATCTGTTTCAGGTAGATCAGCATGATCGCAAGACGGTCCGAGCCGAAATCGAAAGTTCGTTTCAGCAGGCGCTCGCGGAGCGGATCGAACACCTCGGGACGTCCGCCCGACAAGGCAATCGCGCGGTGCGCCATGATGAGAACGAAGACGACGAGCGCGGCTGCTGGCAAGGGCCAGAGGCGCGCCAGCATGAGGCGCCGTTCGCCCGGACGGTGAATCAGCCATCCGTGCGCGACCAGCCCCGGAATGACCAGGTACGTGAACCAGCTCGTCATGCAGCCGAGTACGATGGCGATGAGAATGATGGCGAAGTCGCGGCGCCGTCCGCTGCCGAGCCATCGCCGGTACCCCTCGACCGCGAGGGCGGTGAAGAATATCGCCTGCGAGCTGTTCGGATCGAGATGCGCGGCGTAATACGCCTCGACCGGCAGAACCGCCACGACCAGGAGCGCGCACAGCGCACCGCCCTTGCCATATTCGGCCTTCGCGAACTGGAACACGAGCGCCATCGTCGCCAGCGAGAAAATGAGCGGCACGAGGCGCGCACTCCACTCGTGCACGCCGAAGATCAAAAAGCTGACCGACGTGAGCCACGCCGCGAGCGGCGGATGATGGTAGTAGATCTCGAACAGGCGCGGCTCGACGACTCCGCTGTTGACGACGGGCGCGAACGATGTGGTCCAGTAGCCGTAGCGCAAAAAGTTTCGTGCGACGTTGCCGTAGAAGGCGCCGCCCCACGCATTGTGAACGCCGGTCCAGGTGTCGGTGAAGGTCTGAACCCGGAGGACGACGCCGACGGCAGCCACGAGCGCCACGGTCAACCAGTATGTCAGGGCGGTCGATCTCGTCTCGGCCGAGGGAGAGCTCGGGGGACCGTCTGCAGCACTTCCGGCCATCCCTGAATTTTATACTTTCACGCCCTGAATTGGGAAGGGGCTCAGGCGGGTTCTTGGTATCATAACGGCCCATGCCGAACGAGGACACCGCCGGGCAGCACTCGCCGGGAGTCGCAGGACAGAGGGCAATTTCCGGATTCACGCCGTCCGGCCAACCCGTGCTGTCGCTGGTCATTCCTTGCTACGACGAAGCGCGCACGCTGCCGCGGCTCATCCAGCGCATCGAGGAGTCGTTCGAGCAGGACACCGAAGTCGTTCTCGTCGACAACGGCTCTACCGACGAAACGCCGGCCATCATGGCATCGCTCGTCGGGCATCCCATCATCCGGACGGTGCGCGTCGAGGTCAACCAAGGCTACGGCTACGGGATTCTTGCCGGGTTACGCGCGGCCCGGGGTCGCTTCCTCGGATGGACCCACGGAGACCTGCAGGCT
>DATFVZ010000096.1:0-6172 GCA_035259785.1 Gemmatimonadales bacterium | reverse complement strand
CGGATACATCGCGGCAGTCCCGGCGAGCGCGCGCTCCGTGACCATCTTGCGGATTTCCGGATCCTGCATGTCCGGCAAAAAGAGCACTTTGATCGCCACGAACGGTTTGGCGAGCTCCGCCTTCGTGTACTTCTGCTTGAGCCCGTTGCACTCGCGGATGACGGCGTTCACCGCGCGCGCTTCGCAGTTGCGCAGCCCGTTCTTCCGGGCTTCGGTGATCTGCTTCGGCGTGAAGCCCTTCAACCGATCGGAGCCGTCCCGCAGATCCCACTCCATCGTGGCTTCGCGGACGATCACGGTGCCGTCCACCCCGCGGTAGGACGCAATCGCTTTGAACTCCCAATAGTGCGGGATCGTGCGCGGATCGGTGCGTTCGGTCCGCGTCGAGATGCCGCAACAATCGGCGATCTTGCGCAGCCCGTTCTTGGCCGGCGCGACTTCGTCGTTCTTCAGCCACGGCAGGCCGCCGCTGTTGTCGTAGACGTCGCCGTCAGCGGCGTTCGGGCTCAGTTGAATGACGCTCGCGATCAGGCCGTGCTGCGGCGCCAGGCCGGAGATGTTGACGAACGGCGTCAGGACGTTGAGAGCCTTCGCCTGCCAGCGGGAGACGGCGGATCGGTATTCCTCGGCCGTCGTGATGATCGGCGGGGTCCGATCGGCGGCTTTCTCGAGGGCGGCGGATTCAGAACTCATCGTCGGCTTCGGTGTCAGTGCTAGAGTGGGTGTCGGCATGACGTCGCGCGCTCCTATCCGCGCGGGGTTGTGCTGCGTGGCGGGTCGCGTGTTTGCGGCACGCGGCTCGCCGTTGTGCGTTCACGGTTATCTGAATCGGCGTTCCGCCGGCATCAACAATTTCATCCGCTCGTCGACGGCCAGTTGCTTCGGCGTTGGCGTCGGCGCACTGACCGCCTGACGATGCGCCGTGATCCAGGCCTCGCAGTCGGTCTCATAGACGCCCTCGAGGCGACCCGTGCTCGTCCGCACGGCGACGAGCTCGCCGCGGCGGATCAATTGCCGGACCTTGCTCGTCGTGACGCCCAGGTACTCGGCCGCGGCGCGGGCACCGAAAAGCCGACCGCGGACGGGCGCGATCGGGGTCGGCGTCTGCGGCGGTCGTGGTCCGATCCGGCGTGGTGGAATCGGCTTCGTCATCATGCCGTCCTCGCCGCGACTGCGCTGACTTTGCTCGCGCGGCGCGGTGCGGGTCGTTTCGGCCCACGCGCCCGTTGCGGAAAGAGATCCCGCCGCCGGCGGCCGGTCGCTTTCGCGAGAATCTTTTCCTCCGCGTCCGTCGCGGCCTTCCACCCGTTGACGATGGCACTCAGCCGCACTTCGCCAATCCCGGTGCGCACGGCGAGGTCGCGCTGCGACTGGCCGGTGGCAATGATCGCCAGCTTCAATGGCAGGTTCATCTTCTGTTTTTGCGATGCCATATCAAATACAACAGAAGTATATTCTTTTATCAATATCTGTCAACTTCGTCTTTATTTATGATTCTGCGCACTCGAAGGCGAGAGATCGCGAGCGCAACCAATTCTCACGAGTAACGATTACTGACGATCTCTCGCTCTACGATGGTGCTCGTGGGAAAGTAATATCTTTTTTTTGTGACGTGTCGTAAGTTAGATGCGGCAATGCTCGCGTATACGTACGAGACGCCCCATGGCTACCCTGACGACATGGCGCGCGGGAAACGGGGGCCAGGGCCGTGGGGCGCAGCGTTGGAGTATTGGCTGGATAAGTACGGCTGGAGTCAAGCCCACCTCGTGTCCGTCATTCGCAAACAAGAAGAGGCTGAGCGGAAACTGCACCCCGCGCCGCCCCGGCCGCCGACGAAGACCAAAGACGGGAAGACCCGCAAACGGCGCGTCAAGAAAGAAATGCAGTTGAACACGGTGAGCCGCGCCTATCGAGGGCTGCACACGAATACGTTTCAGTTGGCCCGCATGGCAAAAGGCCTGAACGTCTCACTCGAAGAGATCCTCATCTCGCCGGCGCATCGGATGCAGGACGAAGCGATGCGCCAGCACATCGCGGAAGTAGTGTACGGCGTGATGCGCCAGCTCGACACCGAACGCGTGCCGGCACGTCCGCCCGTCCCGCCCATTACTGATGCGGAAGCGCTCATCGCCCCCTTGTCACGCGCGGTGGAAGCGACTGTGGAACATCTCGAAGATAAAGAGCGTGCACGCACCACTGCGCTCACCAAGAAATCGTCGGGCAAACGACGACGCGAAAGAAAAGGCGGGTAGATCAGCTTGCGTCTGCATTTCCCTCGCCCTACATTACTGCGCACTCCCACGCTCCCCCGCGCTTGGGTTACTCCTCATGTTGCGATTGCTGCGATTCACGACGATGCCGCGTCGCCGCTGGTTCCAGGCGGCCACCGTCGATCAGCGCGCGGCGATGCTCCAATTCATGAACGACGTCCAAGTCATCCTCGCGCGGCCGATTGCGTTCAAGATCGCGGCGCGGGTCGTCCACGATCTCGCGGAACGGACGCGGCGCCGACTCTCGGCCGAGCCGCACGAGCCCGAACGGCCCGCGAGCCCCGCCGTCACGACCGAATCATCCACGCCGCGGCCGCGCACGACCACCCCGCGGCGACTGCAGCTCCCGGTAGTACCCTCCCGCAACGCACACGATTCGTAACCCCCCACAGGAGCAGCGTCAACGATGACCCCAGGGCAGCCCTCCGAGGACGTGTGTGCCTGTGCGTCGCGGCTCGTGAACCTGATTCAAGTGTTGGCGCTCAACGAACCGCATATCTTGCACGCGGTCGAAGCCAACGCGTGGAGCGTTGTCGCCGAGGCGCGCCGGGACGACCTCCGTGCGCAACTGACGCAATTGACAGCCGAGCAGCTCGGGCGCGTCGGCCAATTCATTGCCCAGTTGCGGACCCCGCCGGCCGCTTGACGGTCAGCCGATGACAGTCTTCAAGCAGTCCCGCGGCAGGAGCTACCGGTACGACTTCTGGTTCAATCACCAGCGCTACACCGGCAACACCAAGCAGGTGACGGAAACGGACGCGCTGCTCGTCGAGCGCGAGATTCAACTCCGGCTGCGCCATGAAGCAGGCGGCATCGCGCAGTTTTTTCCCGAGGAGACGCCGCGGTTTCAGGACTGGGCGGAAACCTTCATCGCCAAGATGATCGAGCGGCTCGATCGCCCGGATCATCCGCGGTGGGTGACGGGCGTGCTGCTGCGGTTTTGGGGCGCCAAGCCGCGCGATCCGGCGAAGGTCGTCCCTGGCGAGCCGTACCACGATCTGCGGCTCGGCGATCCGATCGCGCGGCCGGCGTGGATTCTCGAGTTCGAAGATTGGATGAAACGACGCGGGATCGGCAACCAGTCGAAGAATCACTACCGCGGCATGCTGCGCCGCATGTACGCACTGGCGCTGAAACCGGAATACCGCGCGACGACCGGCATCCTGATGAATCCCTTTGCCGGCCTCGACAACGACCCGACGTTCGAACGCACGGTCGCGCTCGAGCCGGCCGATGCCCAACGGTGGCTCGAACACGCGAGCTATCACATCCGCCTGGCGATGAGCATCGCGGCCCTGGCGCCGAAGCTGCGCCTCGCGAAAGTGCTCGCGCTGCGCTGGGACCAGTTCGATCCCGATCCGCGTGAGACCCGCTTCAATCCGCGGATTCCACACTACATCGTCCTTGTGAAACACAAGACGGTGCGCCGCACGAGGCGGCCGCAGGCGATGCCGGTCTCGCGCCAGCTTCTTCGGATCCTGAAAGACGCCTGGCGCCGTCACCCCGACGCCGAGTACGTGGTCATCTATCGCGGGGGGCCGGTGAAATCGATTCACGATGGCGTGAAAGCGGCGGCGGAGGATGCCGGCATCCCGTACGGCCGCGCGCTCGAGAACGGGGCAACATTCCATACGCTGCGCCACACCGCCGCGACGCTGCTCGCGCTCGAGGAAGAGGACCCATTGAAGTTGAAGGACGCGATGGGCCACGGCGATCTGCGGACGACGCTGAAATATCGGCATCTGCGCCCGCGGCACGAGCGGCCGGCGATCGAGCGCTTGTCGAAGCACCTGCCGATCGAAGCGATCGTCACCGCACCGCGCGTCCGCGCCCGGCGTACCAAGCCGGATTCGTGTATTGGGAAAAGTACTGGACCCGCGGATCCGCGTGCTCAAAATTGCTCGGGAATTCGCGCAAAATGTGAATAGCCCCAAACCGGCGAAATCGTGAGTTGAGGCCCGGATTTATTGACGTTTTTGCATTACACGGTGCGGCCTCAGGAGCTAGTCGGGGCAACCCGGTCGGGGTTCAAATCCCCGCTTCCGCACCAATAAAACCGCACAGTAGTGGGAAATCGAGCTAGTTCAGTACTGGGAATTCTGACCGTCGCGCGTCGCTACATTCTGCCCTACAGCCTTCCCCGCCTGGCGTCGATAGCTGAAGTGTGACCTGGTTCGTGTCGTCCCTATTTGCCCTGAAAGAGAACGAGTGCTCATGAAGACGTGCCCTTTTTGTGCGGAACAAATTCTCGACGCCGCCATTGTCTGCAAGCATTGCGGTCGCGCGCTGAATGCCACGACTCCCGCCGCGCCTCGTGGTACGGTGGCCCCGACATCCACGCCGACGCCGCGGCCACCGGCGGCGTCCAAAGAACAGACGAAGCTCGTGACGGCCATGCACTGGGCCGTCTTCGCGCGACCCGGCGTGTGGCTGCTGATCGGCGTGTTGTTGAAAATCGGCGGTATCGGGCTCGGCACATTGTTCCTCGTCATCGGGATCGGCGACGCGATCGGCCGTGCTCTGCTCCGCACGCACACTCAATACGAGATCACGACGCGGCGGCTCGTGATGTCCACCGGGATTCTGCGCAAGCGCTCGCTCGAACTGGCCCTGCCGAAACTCGAATCGATCGCGGTGGATCAAACGCTCGTGGGCCGGCTGCTTGGCTATGGGACCGTCGTCGTCGGCGGCACCGGCGGGACGAAAGAAGCGTTTCCGCTCGTGCCGGCACCGCAGACGTTTCGCCAGACCGTCCAGGAGTTGGCGGCGTAAGACGCGTGCCCAGGCCTTCGGCACACCACGAGAACGGGGGCGACACACTATCTGTTGTGCTACTCGGCCGAGGGCCATCTCGGCCCGTGGGCGGATCATCAGTTGACAGTGCCGGCGCTCCGCGATCTGAAGTACCGTGAGGCCAGTTGTGAACAGTCCCCAAGAGCTGATCCTGCACGTCCTCGTCAGCAAGACTGCCACCGGGTACGAAGCCCACTGCTTACAGATGGACATCGTCACCGAGGCCAGGTCGGTGGAGCAGGCACTCAACGATGTCTGCGATCTCATCCGCGCGCAGTACCAGTACGGGCGTGATCGGCACGATCTGGAGTCCGTGTTCGTGCCGGCGCCGGCGGAGACCTGGCAGAAACTCGCGCACGCCAAACCGATCGGCGACTTGCGCCGCATTGACGTGAGCGGCCCGTCCGAACACGCCGGGGAACCGACGCAGTCGTACGCCATTCAAGAGTTACTGGAAGGCGCGCAGGCCTGATTGTGGCTGGCCAGAAAGCCAAGCCACACGTCCTCTCGTATCGCGAACTGCGGAAGCGCCTTGAGGTGTTTGGCGTCACCGAGATCAAGGGCCGCGGTAAGGGCTCGGAGCGCTTGTTTGTCCGGACCGATCCCATCACTGGTCAACATCGCTCCTATCCGATCAAATGTCACAGCGAGGGCGATGATGTGGGCATGGGCACGCTGAAGGCATGCCTGCGGCGGTTTGGGATTTCGAACGACGAGTTCTGGCTGTGATCGTGCGTGTGGGCCTCGATCCGGCGATCCGGGTGAGACACGAATTGGACGATCTCACGGCATCAATCGCACAACTCGAGCGAACCGTGGCGCATCTTCAACGCAACATCGCGGAGCGCCGACAGGATGTGAAAGTGCTGCGCGGCATCGTCGTGATCGTGACCGGAGTGTTCCTCACCATGTCAACGATCGCCTCAGTGCTGCTCGCGATCTTCGACCGGCAATTGTGGGACGTGCTGTCGCAGATGGAGGAGCTCCTGCGGCACGCGCCCAAGCCCTGAACGATCCGATGGCGAGCTTCATCCTGCGCGATCTGCCGGAACCGCTCTGGAGCCACGTCCTCGAGCGCGGCAGGCGCGACGGGTGGCCGACCCGCGCGC